>DKTR01000097.1:25303-38946 GCA_002473385.1 Lachnospiraceae bacterium UBA7225 | reverse complement strand
CAATCCTGCCCGACATTCGCATATCGTGGGATATACATCCCACTTTTATGCTCATATCGGGGCGGGTCCCAAGGTCTTTCACCCACTTATGAGCAGGCTCATGTGGGTTTAGACCTTTTGACCCTGGCATCATACGTATTCATCAATATATTTCTCAAATTCTTCCATGGTCATCAGAATCTTACGCGGCTTTGTGCCTTCCTCCGGTCCGACAACGCCGGCATCCGAGAGCTGATCCATGATACGCGCCGCACGGTTAAAGCCGATTTTAAATACTCTCTGCAGCATACCGATGGATGCCTTATCCTTTTCAATGATAAATCTTCCCGCCTCTGCAAAGTTGGCATCCAGCTCGTTACCGCCTCCGGAAGCGCCGGGCAAAGAGACAGATGCCTGCGCTACCTGTGTCATACGTTCCTCCATCTCCTGCTTATAACCGGAAACATCGTTCTTCTTTGTGAGAAAATCGGTTACATTGCCGACCTCCTTGTCGGAGACAAAAGCTCCCTGTACACGCGCAGGTTTCTGATAGCCCTGCGGATAAAAGAGCATATCGCCTTTTCCGAGCAGCTTTTCCGCGCCGTTCATGTCGATAATGGTGCGGGAATCAACGCCGCTCGTCACCGAGAATGCGATTCTGGAGGGCATGTTTGCCTTGATCAGACCGGTGATGACATTAACGGACGGACGCTGTGTGGCGATAATTAAGTGAATGCCCGCCGCACGTGCAAGCTGTGCCAGACGGCAGATGGCATCCTCCACCTCGCCGGGAGCTACCATCATCAGATCGGCAAGCTCATCTACGATAATTACAATCTGCGGCAGCTTCTTCGGCCGCTGCTCTTCAGGAACATCAGTAAGATGTGAAATCTTTTCGTTATAGCCCTTAAGATCACGGACTCCGCATTCGGCAAATTTCTGATAGCGGTCTGTCATCTCGGCAACACCCCAGTTCAGCGCACCGGATGCCTTTTTCGGATCAGTGACAACCGGAATAAACAGATGCGGAATTCCATTATATACGCTCAGCTCTACCACCTTCGGGTCAATCATAATCAGCTTGACGTCCTCCGGATCCGCCTTGTAGAGAATACTCATAATCAGCGTGTTGATGCATACGGATTTTCCGGAACCGGTGGCGCCGGCAATCAAAAGGTGCGGCATTTTGGCAATATCCGCCACTACCACCTTCCCGGCAATGTCTTTTCCGACCGCAAAACTTAAATTTGATTTTGCATTTTTAAATTCTTCCGATTCCAGCAGCTCCCGCAGCAGAACAGCGCTGTTTTCCTTATTCGGCACTTCAATACCGACTGCGGATTTGCCGGGGATCGGCGCCTCAATACGGATATCGGAGGCGGCGAGGTTCAGCTTGATGTCGTCGGAAAGGTTGACAATACGGCTCACCTTTACCCCCTGCTCAGGGGTAAGCTCATAACGTGTGACAGCAGGACCGCAGCTCACATTCGTTACATTGACATTCACACCAAAGTTGTGCAGCGTCTGCTGCAGCTTTGCAGCCGTTTCCTTCACCTCACTGTTGCTTCCGTCCCCGCGTCCGCGGGAAGGTTTTGTGAGCAGATCAAGCGGCGGAAATACATAAGCAGGCTTTGGCTGTTCCTCCGAAAGAGCAATCTCCTGCGCAACACCCTCCAGCTCTTTTTCCTGCTCTTCGCGGGAGGATTTGGGATTTCTGGCCGGATGGCGGTCTGCCGCAGGCTCCTGTACGGCTGTATTTAGGGCAGGCGGCGTCGTATCCGGCATTTGCGGGATACCGGACCGGCCGTTTTCCGATTCCAGTTCGGCAACGGAAAAAGCCGGGATTTCGACATTTTCTGAAACACCATCCCGCTGGATCGTAAAGCTTAAATCCATCTGCTTCGGCTTCTGCGGATTAACGGAATCCACCATTTTCTTTGCCCTGCCGGATTTTACCGGATGCGAAGCCTCTGACGATGCATCCGCTATCCTGACTTTAGCCTGGGCTGCTTCTGTCTGCATGCTGCCGGACGGCACACTCTCTGCCTTCGCGAAAGCACCGCCATTTTCAGCTGTTCCGCTGCGGCGGTACATGCGCGGTACTACCTCGTGAATTTCTTCGGAGGCAGGCAGATGCGGATCAAGCCGGGTGTCCTCCATCACACCGGAGACAATATGGGCGCGGCGCGGTCTGCGCACTTCAAGCTGTATTTCTCCTTCTTCGGAGCGCAGCTTTTCGATTTCCTTCTGCATCCGGCGCTGTTTTTCCATCTGATTTCTTTCTTTTTTCAGATCATGCAGCTCTCTCTTTGCCTGGGAGTCGGCCCGTGCCCGGCGATAAGCGCGGCTGCCATTCCTGCGCAGATTGTCAAACAATGAGTGCCCGGTAATAATGATTGCACAGATAATCAGCAGAACGATCAGCAGGATCCATGCTCCGACCTGTCCGAACACCGGGCAGAGCATCCGGCACAGGAGCGCTCCGGCAACACCGCCGCCTGCGCGGTAGTCCTTTCCTTCCGTGAAATAGTCAGAAAATATGCGTGTACCGTCAAATGTTCCCGATAAGAGCTCAGTTAACGCGCAGATACATAGAAAAAGGATAAAAATCGCCCCCGATTTTACCCACGACGGGAGGCTTGCGCGGTTAGCAACGATAAATGCTGCCAGAAAGACCAAAAGAAGCGGCGCCAGAAATGCACAGACGCCGAATATACCAAAAAAGAAGCCGCTGACAGCATCCAGCGCTGTCACACCAAAAGCAAAAATATTGTTCAGAAACAGAATCAGACACAGGGCTATCAGAATCCAGAGAAAAATTTCCGCAAATACAGGGGTCCCCGGCGCCCGCCGGATATCGGGAACATCGATCTCGCGTCTGCGCGCGGTCTTTTCTGCTTCCGGTTTACCGCTGCTCTTTGCAGTACGTGCGGTTTTCCTGCTGTTTTTTGCCTCCGTGGAGGTTTTCTTTACCGTACTGTCCATCCTTTTTACGCTGCCCGTCCCTGCGCCATTGTCTGTCTTCTTTTTGCCGCGTGCTTTTGCCGCGCTCTCTGTTTTTTCTGTCTGTGCGCTTTGCGTCTTTGTACGGGACGGCTGCTTCCGGGAATCCGTGTCCTTCTTATTTTTTGTTTCCATAAATTTATTCTCTCCTCATAAACGATCAGCGCTGTATATAATAGCCTGCAATCGCAACAATGCCGAGGATGAGGCAATATACAGCAAATCCTTTAAAACGTTTTTTCCGGACGACTACCAGCATCTTCCGGATGCAGAAATACCCGGCAATACCTGCCATAACCGCCCCGGCAAGATAGATGAAAAACTGTGACACGGCAAGCCTGGAAAAATCAATGCTGAAAAGCTCCAGTAAGGCGGCGCCGAGAATTGCCGGAATTGCCATGATAAAAGAATATTTCACAGCAAATTTTTTTTCAAATCCGCTCATCAGGCAGGCCGCGATGGTCGTGCCGGAGCGCGACAGACCGGGGAGCGTGGAGACTCCCTGGGCAACACCGATCATGAAGGCATTCGTATAGCTGATATCCTTTGGAATCCTGCGCCCCGCTTCTGTAACGTCTGCCACAAGCAGAAGACCTGCGTTTAAGATCAGGCAGACACCCGGAACGATAAGCGTCTGATCCGCAAGCGCTACAAGATCCCGCGCGCTATAGCCGATGATAGCTGTCGGGATGGTGGAAACCAGCACCTGGACGACAAATTTCCGGTAATTGTTATGTACAATTTTGCGGCAGCGCTTTGCATCCTGCTCACGGCGGTTGTGCACCTTCGTCTGAAGATTATAGATGACATCCGCAAGCATCCGCAAAGCTTCAAGAAGCATCCGCAAAATGTCCTTTCGGAATACACAGATAATGACAACTACAGTTCCAAGATGCAGCAGCACATCAAACAAAAGCCCGTCCTCTATCTTGATTCCAAGAAGATTTCTGAGAACTGCAAGATGGCCGGAACTGCTGACCGGCAGAAATTCTGTAATGCCCTGGATGAGTCCAAGGAATATCGACTGTAAAATAGACATATGTTTTCTCCCCCGCAAATAAAAACCTAATTTAGTATATCATATTTTTGTGGGAGATACAAACGCTAAATCAGACTGTGTATTTTTTTCATAGCGTCTCTGATACCGCCAACCTGGTTTATAATACCCTCATCTACCGCCTGGCTTCCTACCAGTATCGTTCCGAGATCTTTCGTGAGCATTCCTGTGTCCAGCATCAGCTCTTCCAGCCGGTCTCTGGCAGCGCTGCAGTGGGAGGAAATAAAGCCGAGGATGCGGTCCTGCATCTGCCGGAAATAGTCGTAGGTCTGCGGTGCCCCGATGACAGTTCCGCTCATGCGTACCGGATGAATAACCATGGTACCGGTCTCCACAATAAAGGAATAATCGGCAGATACAGCAATCGGCACACCAATAGAATGGCTTCCGCCAAGTACCAGCGAAACAGTTGGCTTGGACAGAGACGCAATCATCTCTGCGATGGCCAGCCCGGCCTCTACATCGCCGCCGACGGTATTCAAAAGAATCAGCACACCCTCGATCTCTTTGCTATCCTCAATGGCTGCGAGCTGCGGCAGAATATGCTCGTATTTGGTAGTTTTTGTGTTTGCGGGCAGGCATTCATGTCCTTCTATCTCCCCTATTATAGTAATCAGATGGATTTTGTGACTCAGCGACACCTGTCCGAATTCTTTTAACTTTTCTTCTTTATTTTCTGCGGTTTCATTCTTGTTTTCCTCATTATTTGCCATTGTGCGTTCTCCTTGTCAGATCATGCACATAGTATATCCGCCGCAGCCGGTTTTATACCTGCAGGAGCTGCCACTGGCAGTTCCCTTCGGATGCATGGCAACCTACAGGAGCTGCCACCGGCAGCTTCCTTCGGATGTACGGCAATACAAAAACAGCCTGCAAATGGTTTTCACATGGAAATCCTTTTGTACGCTGTTTTGACGGTACATTATTTTTTCTGATCCGTATAGAAGTAGCGCTCCTGCAGAGTGCGGACCATCTCCATATACAGTTCTTTACAGGACTCTTTTTCGTCGTTTTCAATCATGGTGAGGCAGGGATTCAGGTAAGTCTCCCAGATGCTGCGGTAGATTTTTTTCCGGTCAGGCTGCCGGTTGATGCGTTTCACAATGGTGGGAGCAACATCATAGTATTCCCGGATCGCCTCTTCGCCGCCAGGCTGATTCTGCAGATAGGTATCGCGGTAATTACGCAGCACCGTCAGCTCATAGCAGTCATCCGGTTTACCAAAGGTCTCACAGACTGCTGTCGTGATATAGCACCATTTTTTATGAAAACCGGATTCAATCTCCTCAAAGGGCGCTGCCGAAAGGTTTGTTTTCGGAAACTGCTCCTTCCATTGCCGGAGGATCTCATCGGCGAGAGGACCGGAGCACTCTCCCTTGAAATAGAGAATACCCGGAAGTACATACACCACCATGCAGAGATTGCTGTCCATCAGCTCCTTCTCTCTTTTTGATCTGCCGGGCAGCTTATTCACTGCCGAGACCGCCGGTGCGACGGCTGCCTGCGCCATATTGAACAGATACTGCGTTTTATCGATCGCATTCTTATAGCCTGTTTCTACTGCCTGGTAGGTAGCTGCGTGTGCTTCATAGTATTTTTCAAACGCACTGCCATAGCTCTTTTTAGAGAACATGGAAACAAACTGTCCGGCATCCGGGATCACCTGTTCCATCCCATGCAGCGCAGTCAGATACGTGTTTTCCGCCATAGATTATTCCTCCAGATTTGTATATACATTCTGCACATCATCGTCTTCGTCCAGAAGGTCAAGCGTTCTCTGCAGATTTTTCATGGCGGTCTCATCAGTCAGGGCAACGTAATTCTGCGGGATCATCGTCACCTCTGCGGAAGCAAATGCAATGCCCTCTTTTTCCAGCGCCTCACGCACAGTACTAAAATCGTCCGGATCGGTAATGATTTCGAAGCTGTCATCCTCCTCTGAGAAATCCTCAGCCCCGGCATCAAGTGCCAGCATCATCAGATCATCCGCATCCATATCGCATTCTTCCTTGTCGATGATCATCTGGCCTTTTTTATCAAAGCTATAGGATACGCAGCCCTGTGTGCCAATGCTGCCGCTGCCCTTTGTGAAAGCGCTTCTCACGTTTGCTGCCGTGCGATTTTTGTTGTCTGTAAGCGCTTCTACAATGATGGCAATACCATTCGGACCGTAGCCTTCATAGGAAACATACTCATAATTTACTGCATTTGCATCGCCCGCCGCCTTCTTGATACCGCGGTCAATCGTGTCATTCGGCATGTTATTTGCCTTTGCCTTCGCAATGACGTCACGCAGTCTGCTGTTATTTGCCGGATCGGGACCGCCCTCTTTTACTGCAACTGCGAGTTCTCTTCCAATAATCGTAAAGATTTTGCCCTTTGCTGCATCATTTTTCTCTTTTTTGTGTTTGATATTGGCAAATTTTGAATGTCCTGACATAGTTCTTACCTCTCCTTATTTCATCTCTTCATTTTGTTCTTCTTTTTTTTCTTCGGGAAGCCGGTGTACGCGCACCCGCTCGATGGTCTTGTTGACGACGCTCATAATACAGAAGCTATAGCCGTCCGTGAAAATCTCTGAACGATCGTCGTCTGACGGAATTTTGTCAAGTTTTGAGATCAGAAAGCCATTCAGTGTCTCAAAATCGACACCGTCAAATGACAGCTCCAACACTTTGCCCACCTCATCAAGCGGTGCAAGCCCGGAGATGATATAATCCCCGTCACTCAGCTTCTCAATCATAGTCTCGTCATTGTCATATTCGTCCTGGATATTTCCGACGATCTCCTCCAGAATATCCTCCATGGCGACCAGACCGGCGGTCTGCCCGTATTCATCCGCTACAATTACCATCTGCAGCTTGCAAAGCTGCATGTTTTTAAACAGCGGGCTCAGGCTGCGCGTCTCCGGGATAAAAACCGCCTCACGCAGCAAATCCGGGATATCTTTGATCTGCCAGTCATCGTAGGCATACTGGTTCTTGGTATGACAGCGCATGGCATCCTTCAGAAACAGGATGCCGATGATATTGTCCAGATTATCCAGATAAACCGGAAACCGGGAGTGTATATCATCCAGCATAAAGGCAAGTGCATCCCGCAGGTTTGTGGTACCGTCGATCGCCGTGATGTTGCGGCGATGCGTCATGACATCCTGCGCCTCCTTATCGGTAAATTCAAAAATATTCTGAATCATCTGCGCCTGGGATTCCTGGATGACACCCTGTTCGTGCCCCTCATTTACCATGGATATAATCTCTTCCTCATATTCATCAGATCCGGACGGATTTTTGCCAAGCTTTCTGGCAAGATATCCGCTCAAAGATTTTAACACGCGCGTTCTTCCTTTCTCTTCCTATGTGTTTCTCTCATCATTAGAATATAACATTTCTCAGAGCGCTCGTCAAGACAGGTATGTATCCAGTTCCAGACTGACCATCAGCGCCCGGTCCACCCGGCGCAGAATATCGCTGTCCAGATGGCATACCTTATCCTTCAGCCGCTTTTTGTCGATCGTGCGGAGCTGCTCCAGCAGGATTACAGAATCCTTCACAATGTCGTAATGGCCCGCCTCGATCCCGATATGGGTCGGGAGCTTCGCCTTGTTCATTTTTGAGGTAATCGCAGCAACGATCACTGTCGGGCTGTGCTTATTTCCTACATCATTCTGTATTACCAGAACCGGACGGATTCCGCCCTGTTCTGACCCGATAACCGGACGCAGGTCCGCATAAAAAATATCTCCTCGTCTGATAATCACAAATTTCACACTCCATCATTTAATCCTTATACTGACTGGAGTATTTCCTGATTTTTATCAAATATACGTTTCTATCAATATACGTCAAAGAAATCTTTCTGTTCCGAAACCTGCCCGTTCTTTTTATAAACCCGCGGCACGCGCTTACTGATATCACAGATAAACTCATAAGGAAATCTGCCGGAAAGCTCTCCGAGTTCTTCCACAGAGATAACGGCTTCACCGTCTGAACCAAGCAGAGTCACCTCATCCAGCTCCTGTGCCTGCAAAATATCGGTCACATCCACCATAAACTGATCCATGCAGATACGACCGAGAACAGGGGCGCTCTGTCCGTGGATCAGTACTCTGCCGCGGTTCGACAGAAGGCGCGGATAACCGTCCGCATAGCCGACCGGAATGGTAGCAATACGGGTTTTACGCTTTGTGACAAAGGTGCCGCCATAGCTGACAGCTACCCCCGCCTCTACCTCCTTGATAAGCGTGATATGACTCTTTATTTCCATCGCCGGTTTCAGCGGGACATTTTTTTTACAGACCTCATCTGACGGATAAATTCCGTAAATACTGATACCCGCCCGCACAAGGTTCAGATTGGCATACGGCATGTCTATGATACCGGCACTGTTTGAGCAGTGGCGGAGCAAAATGTCCACGCCCGCTTCCTTTAGGCGGTCCGCAAACTTCAGATAGCGTTCAAGCTGATCCTGCGCAGATGTCTTGTCGGTTTCATCCGCCCGCGCAAAGTGGGTGAACATGCCCTCAATTTTCACGTCCGGAAGTCTGCTGATCAGCATGATTTCCAGAATGCTGTCCGCCGTGCAGGGGAAGCCGATGCGTGTCATGCCGGTATCCAGTCCAATGTGGATAATAGCAGTTTTTCCCTGGCGCGCAGCCTCCTGCGAGAGCTGCTCCGCCATGGAAAGACTGAATACCACCGGGCGGATGTCCTCACGGATAAGATCCGCATAATGTTCTTCAAAAACATAACCGAGAATCAGAATTGGTTTGCGGATACCAGCACGGCGAAGCTGCAGCGCTTCCTCCGCGGTGGCTGTGGCAAAGCCCCAGATATAATCGTACGGTTCCGCGAGCCGCGCAATCGGAACGGCACCATGTCCGTAGCCATCCGCCTTGATCACGGCGATCATCTTTGCCGACGGATGAATATTTTTATGCATAGAGGCAAAATTATATGCAATCGCATCGAGGTCAATTCCCGCATATACCCTGCTGTAATTTTTCATAGTCCTCCTCCTTTTTGAGACAGTCTGTACAGTAAACATACATTTCCTGCACTGTCCGTGCAGCTTTTACGAAACTCCATACAAAATATGTTCTACAATATCGCCCGCCATCATGGAATAGGTGCCGCGCTCCCCTGCGGCTGCATCCCCTGCAAGCGCATGTACGTAAACACCAAGTCTTGCAGCCTCAAAAAGCGGCATTTTCTGTGCCAGCAGACCGCCGATAATGCCTGCAAGCACATCTCCGCTTCCGCCGGTCGCCATGCCGTTGTTTCCGCAGGTGTTCCAGGAACAGTCCGTTCCGTCGGAAACTACAGTTCTGGCATCTTTCAGGACAGTGATGACCCGATGGGCTGCTGAAAAATTTCTTGCCGCTTTTGCCGGATCGCTCTTTATAACCTTTGCGCTCAGACCGCTCAGACGGCTCATTTCCCCGATATGCGGGGTTATGATAAAGGGTGCCCGCACCATTTCCCAGAGATTGTCGTCCGCTGCAAGCATATTGAGCGCATCCGCATCCAGCACGCGCGGCAGATGATTTGCCGCCAGAACCTGCTTTATTATTTCTTTTTTTACTTCTCCGGTACCAAGACCGGAACCTGCCGCTACCGCTGTCATGCCGTCCAGGCATTCTTTCAGCACATCCGGTTCCCGATTCTGCGGATCGTAGGTGATCAGCACCGCCTCCGGGAGAAGCTGCTGCAGTATCACGCGGTTGCACTCTTCTGTATAAATATAGACCAGTCCGGCTCCCGTGCGGTAGGCAGCCTTTCCGGCAAGGTATGCCGCGCCGCACATATTGCGGCTCCCGGCGATGACCAGCAGTTTCCCATAGGTTCCTTTAAACGAATCTGCTCTCCGTTGCGGAAGAACCTCTGAAAGCTTCTGCGGGCAGTAGATCATTTCCATTGCATTGTTCCTTTCTTCACATCTGCTCCGTAAAATCGGCGTTCCACGGAAACAGGGCTGCCGCAAATTTCCTTGCAGAAGCCCCGCCGCTTACTTTTTATTCTTGTCACGCTGATATTTTGTGATGTTGTACGAGAGCTGCATCAGACTTTCGGAAAGGTGGACATTTTCCACCACTACATCATCCGGCAGATTCAGGTCGGTATGTGCAAAATTCCAGATTGCCTTGATACCGGATTCCACCAGCTTTACTGCCACCTCTTCCGCTGCCGCCTTCGGAAGCGTCAGTGTAGCGATCTGGATATCATTTTCGGTCAGAAACTCCGGCAATTCATCCAGCATGCGGATCTCAATGCCGCGAATTTTCTTTCCAATAAGCTGCGGGTTTACATCAAACATGCCAATCACACGGAAACCACGTTTTTCAAACCTTACATAATTTGCAAGAGCCTGTCCAAGATTGCCCGCTCCTAAAATAATCATATTATAGGTCTTATCCAGTCCGAGAATTTTTCCTATCTCATGATACAAAAATTTTACATTATAGCCATATCCCTGCTGACCAAAGCCGCCAAAATTATTCAGATCCTGGCGTATCTGCGACGCAGTCACCTGCATACGGTCACTCAGCTCATTGGATGAAATGCGCTCTACACCATTGTCAAGAAGCTCGCCAAGATACCGGTAATAACGGGGAAGACGCTTTATGACAGCCCTAGAAATTTCCTTTTCTTCCACAAAAAACCCTCCGAAATCTTAAAGATAATGCGATAATTATACACCAATGTGAAAAATATGTCAATCAGAGACGCACTGTCACGAAAATATCATAAATTGCCTGAATTGCCTTTTCAAAATCATTGTTGCTGACCCCGATGATAATGTTCAGCTCACTGGAGCCCTGGTCGATCATGCGGATATTGATATCTGCATGGGCGAGCGCGGAGAAAATCCTGCCTGCGGTTCCTCTGGTAGAGCGCATGCCGCGTCCGACCACAGCGATCAGCGCCAGATCTGCCTCCATGTCCAGATAATCCGGTGATACCGCGCGGTGAATGCCCGCAAGTACCTTCTGCTCCTTCTCTTCAAAACCTGTCTGATGCACGAAAACACTCATTGTATCGATGCCGGAGGGAATGTGCTCGAAGGAAATGCCGTTGTCCTCAAACACACTGAGTACCCTGCGTCCGAACCCTACCTCTGAATTCATGCGGTCTTTTTCAATATTCACGGCGGCAAAGCCTTTTTTTCCGGCGATTCCGGTGATGGTGTATTTGGGCTTGCGGCAGGTGCTTTCGACGATCATCGTGCCCGGGGCGGACGGATCGTTCGTATTGCGGATATTAATGGGGATGCCCTCGCTTCTTACCGGAAAGATTGCCTCATCGTGCAGTACAGAAGCGCCCATGTAAGCAAGCTCACGCAGCTCGCGGTAGGTGATAGTCTCGATCGGTTCCGGATCTTTTACAATATGCGGGTCTGTCACCAGAAATCCGGAGACGTCTGTCCAGTTTTCATAGAGATCCGCCTTTGCAGCCCGTGCCACAATAGAGCCGGTGATGTCAGAGCCTCCCCTGGAAAAGGTACGGATAGCGCCATTCGTCATCGCACCATAAAAACCCGGAATAACAGCATATTCTGTCTTTTCGAGCCGCGCCGACAAAATTTTATTTGTTTTTTCCGCATCAAAGCTGCCGTCCTCCTGGAAGAAAATAACTTCTGCTGCGTCGATAAAAGTATAGCCGAGATAAGCTGCCATGATAATACCGTTTAAATATTCACCCCGGGAAGCTGCATAATTGCTCCCGGCACCCTTTTCAAAGTAATCGTGAATCTGTGCAAACTCCTTCTCCAGCGACAGATCCAGGTGCAGTCCCTCAATAATCTCATAATAGCGATCCTTGATCTTTTGGAGCTTCTGATCAAAATTTTCGCCGCTGACAGCAGTCTCATAGCAATCGTAGAGCATGTCCGTCACCTTTGTATCTCCGTCGAAGCGCTTACCCGGTGCAGACGGCACTACATATCTCCTGCTTTTTTCCGCACGGATAATGCTGCCTGCTTTCTGAAACTGCTCTGCACTGGCGAGTGAGCTTCCTCCAAATTTCACTACCTTTTTCATTTTTTCCAGCTTCCTCCTGTGTATCGTTCCCTCTGTCTTTATAAATCGAATCATATTTTACTGCATTTCTTTGAAAAAAGCTAGTACAAATTGATGTAATGTGCTAAACTAACTTAAAAAATGGTAAAAAGGAACAAAAATCATGATTTTAACATGCAGTCATATATCAAAGGCTTTTGGTACAAATGAAATTTTAAAAGA
The DNA here is from genome assembly GCA_002473385.1 of Lachnospiraceae bacterium UBA7225. GTDB lineage: Bacteria > Bacillota > Clostridia > Lachnospirales > Lachnospiraceae > Marvinbryantia. The sequence continues at coordinate 26,668 of DKTR01000097.1, read as the reverse complement.
TGTTTCCTTCCACATCGAGGAGCGCGAAAAAGCAGCGATCGTCGGCATCAATGGTGCCGGAAAGTCTACGCTGCTGAAAATCATCATGAAACAGATGCAGGCGGACGAGGGCGAGGCAGTTTTTGCAAAAGGTGCGTCGGCCGGCTATCTGGCACAGCACGATGCGGTTTCCGGCAGCAATACCATTTACGGGGAGCTGCTCACTACGCGGCGTGAGGTCATTGCACTGGAGGAACGTCTCCGCACTCTGGAACAGGAAATGAAGCATCTTGATGGTGAGCGTCTGAATGAGGCACTGGAGACCTACAACCGGCTCAGCACGGAATTTGAAAACAAAAACGGCTACGCTTACCGCAGTGAGATCAACGGTATTTTAAAAGGACTCGGTTTTTCCGAGGAAGAATTTTCGAAAAGTATCGAGACACTTTCAGGCGGTCAGAAAACACGCGTGGCGCTTGGCAAGCTGCTTCTTCAGAAACCGGATATTATTCTTCTGGACGAGCCGACAAATCATCTCGACATGAATTCCATCGCCTGGCTGGAGGTTTATCTGCAGAATTATCCGGGCGCTGTGGTCATTGTAGCCCATGACCGCTATTTTCTTAACCGCGTGGTGACAAAAATCATTGAGCTGGATAACGGACACTCTTCTGTTTTTTCGGGAAATTACAGTGCCTATGCTGAAAAACGCGCACAGCTGCGTGAAGCTCAGATGAAGGCTTATCTTAATCAGCAGCAGGAAATCAAGCACCAGGAGGAGGTCATCACGAAGCTGCGCTCCTTCAACCGTGAAAAAAGCATCCGGCGCGCAGAGAGCCGTGTCAAAATGCTGGATAAAATCGAGCGTCTGGAAAAACCGACAGAGATTTCCAGCGAGATGAAAATCCGTCTGGAGCCGCGTATTGCCAGCGGCAACGATGTACTGAAGGCAGAGGGACTGGCAAAATCTTTCGGCAGTCTCTCACTTTTCTCAGATCTGAGCTTTGAAATCAAGCGTGGAGAGAAGGTCGCTATCATCGGAGATAACGGCACCGGAAAGACGACGCTTCTCAAAATTCTCAATGGTGTGTACGAGCCGGATGCCGGCTCCTTTTCTCTCGGAAGCAAGGTACATATCGGCTACTACGACCAGGAGCATCATGTGCTTCACATGGAGAAAACGCTGTTTGAAGAGATTTCCGACGAATATCCGACGCTTACAAACACACAGATCCGCAATGTGCTTGCTTCATTTCTGTTTACCGGGGATGATGTGTTCAAGCGCATCTCCGACCTCAGCGGTGGTGAACGCGGGCGCGTCTCGCTTGCGAAGCTGATGCTGTCGGAGGCAAATTTCCTCATTCTCGACGAGCCGACCAACCATCT
>DKTR01000097.1:0-24990 GCA_002473385.1 Lachnospiraceae bacterium UBA7225 | reverse complement strand
GACGAGCCGACCAACCATCTTGATATTACCTCGAAAGAGATTCTGGAGAATGCCCTTAACCAGTACACCGGCACAGTGCTATATGTATCGCACGACCGTTATTTTATTAATGAGACAGCATCGCGCATTCTGGAGCTTACCGGAAATACGCTGGTAAATTATATCGGGAACTACGATTATTATCTTGAAAAAAAGGAAGAACTGACGCGCATATACGCTCCTGGCGCAGCGGAAAAAAACACTGCCGGGCTTTTCGGAAATGCAGTCGCCTCTGCTCCATCGGGGACAGAAGAATCCGATGTAAAGCGTGACTGGAAGCAGCAGAAAGAGGAACAGGCGCGCGAGCGCAAGCGTCAGAATGATCTGAAAAAAACAGAAAATCAGATCCAGGAGCTGGAGCAGCGCGACGGTGAGCTTGATGAACTGCTTGCACAGCCGGAGGTCTATTCCGATGCTGCCCGCTGCATGGAGTTGAACAATGAAAAATACGAAATCTCCCAAAAGCTTGAAAAACTGTACGAGCTTTGGGAGACGCTGATGTGATAAAAATGCTGCCGGGGTCAAAAGCCCCGGCTATGATGCTATAATTTCCCGCGGATCGCGCGGATAAAGTCTGCACTGTTTAACACCGTGACGTTTTCCAGGGTCGTAATGAGGGCAAGATCTTTTGTCATTTTACCCTCCTCGATGGTGGCAATGGTTGCTGCTTCGAGTTTGTCGGCAAATGCCATCAGATCCGGAAGATTATCCAGTTCGCCGCGCTTTCTGAGCGCACCGCTCCATGCGAAGATGGTTGCCACAGAGTTTGTAGAGGTTTCCTCCCCCTGCAGATGCTTATAGTAATGGCGCTGTACGGTTCCGTGCGCCGCTTCATACTCGTAGCAGCCGTCCGGGGATACCAGTACGGAGGTCATCATCGCAAGAGAACCAAACGCGGAAGAGATCATATCGCTCATAACGTCGCCGTCATAATTCTTGCATGCCCAGATATATCCGCCTTCCGACTTCATAACACGTGCTACTGCGTCGTCAATCAGGGTATAGAAATAAGTAATACCCGCCTCTTTGAATTTATCTGCATACTCTGCGTCAAAAATTTCCTGCATGATATCCTTGAAGGTATGATCATATTTCTTGGAGATCGTATCCTTGGTGGCAAACCACAGATCCTGCTTTGTATCCAGCGCATAGGCAAAGCAGCTTCTCGCAAAGCTCTCGATGGAGCTGGTGAGGTTGTGCATTCCCTGCAGCACACCGCTGCCTTTAAAGTTGTGGATCAGTTCGCGCGTCTCGTTCCCATTTTCGTCCGTAAACACCAGTTCTGCTTTTCCGGCTCCCGGAATCTTCATTTCTGCTGCCTTATAAACATCGCCGTAAGCGTGTCTTGCAATTGTGATCGGTTTTTTCCATGTACGCACGTTCGGTTCAATGCCCTTTACAATGATCGGTGCACGGAATACAGTGCCGTCTAAAATCGCGCGGATGGTTCCGTTCGGACTCTTCCACATTTCCTTCAGATTGTATTCCTTCACACGCGCTGCATTTGGCGTGATTGTGGCGCATTTTACAGCAACGCCGTACTTTTTCGCAGCAAGCGCGCTGTCCACGGTGATCTGGTCGTCTGTTTCATTGCGCTTTTCCAGTCCGAGGTCGTAATACTCTGTTTTTAAATCTACAAACGGCAGAATCAGCTCTTCCTTGATCAGTTTCCAGAGGATCCTGGTCATTTCGTCGCCGTCCATTTCCACCAGCGGGGTTTTCATTGCAATTTTATCCATAATTTTCCTCCTCTTCTTTCACAGGCGTTTATCAAATTCTATCCAATCCACCCCTGCTTGTCAAGTGGGAAGCATATTTCTTATTCGTATACAACGACCGGTGTGCCGACGGAAACAATGCTATAAATAAGCTGTACCTGGTCGTATGGAGTATTTACGCAGCCATGAGAACCGCCGTACAGATAAATATCTCCGCCAAAGTCCGTCCGTGAAGACAGGTCATGGATGCCCACGTCCTCGTTGAACGCCATCCAGTAATCGACTGGCGCAGCATAATTCTCTCCGCGCAGTGTATAATTACGCATCTTTGAATCGATTGCCCACACTCCGCCTGCCGGTGTAGCATGCCCAGTATTCGGGTTGCCGGTAACGACCGGCGTATCCACCATCAGACAGCCATTTTCGTAGCACCACATGCGCTGCTGTGAGATGCAGACTTCCACATAAGTATCGCCAATGTCGTCGATATTGCGGCTCATCGCCGAATAAAGGTAGACCGGCTCCATCGTGCCGACATATTTTTCTTTTATTGCATCCAGAAGCGCAGCAGCCGTTGCCTCCTGATCCATCAGCCAGCCATAATCTCCGCCGTACAGGCTGACAGTATAGCCGAGTGAAGTCATAAATTCTCTGCCAAGTCCAAAGGTATCGTAGGTATACGCAAGACCGGTAACATAGTCTGTCACCATCTGCTCATCAAGCGTATAGCTGCCATCCGCCTCCGGTACCAGCCACTCTCCGATTTTTTTTGTGCCAACTATCTCCTGACGGTCTCCGAAATCCAGAGTGATATGCGCACCGGTAAACTGATTGCGGGCTTCTGCCTCGCGGTTTAACGACTCATCGTCACGATAGACGGACGGCTCTTGATAACAGTCCGCTTCCTCCAGAGATATCGTATCCGCTCCGGCATCCAGTGCGGCACAGACCGCTGCAAATGCCTTTTCTTCATCCAGAAGATTTCCCTGTTCCTCAGGTCTCACGACATAGCCGCTGTCGGCTGCCTCCAGATAAGCATCTGCCGGTGACCGGACGAGAGCCGCGTCCATACAGGGCAGTTTTGCAAAAGCAGCTTCTGCCTGTGCAGTGTCGTAGGTGAAAGAAACCGCGGAGCTGTCGTTTTTCTCCAGAAGCATCATGACGGGCCACAAAAATGCATGTTGTTTTTTCAGCATCCGGTCGATACCGCCGTCATCCTTATAAGAAAGACCGATCTGCTGCGCTGTAATTGCCGCCGTTTCCACATCGCGCCCGCTGATTTCCAGACGATAATCCCCTAGCTTTTCAGCAACCATCTGCTTCGCCTCGCCTGCATTTAAATTGCTGCAGTCCGCTCCGTAAACAATCGTCCCCTCATAAAAATGAAAGCGGAAATATACACCGGTTCCTATGTAGACCAGGACGAGAAATCCTGCTGCGCCCAGAAGAGCCTTCCGGCGCATCTCTTTTTTCCGCCTGCTGCGGCTTTCTTTATACCGGATTTCCCGGCTTCTCCGCATCTCTCTGCTCTGCCGTGTATTACTGCTCTGCCGTGCATTACTGCTCTGTCGTACCTCTCTGCTCTGCCGTGCATTACTACTCTGTCGTACCTCTCTGCCCGTCCGCATTTTTCAGCCCTCTTCTCTCACAAAAAATCTATGTAACGCTATTATACACCAATATATTCTATTTCACATCTATTAGACGTTTTTTCGGGCAAAAAAGATTAAAAAAATCCCGGCAAATATCTTGCCGGGAAACCCATTCCGTATTCAGCAGAAATGTCAGTCCTTCTGCGTAGGACGGTATGAAGGAGGTATTATGTTGTGTATTCACGTTGCTTTGAGATTTCCAGATAAAAAAGTAACTGTTCACCCATACAGTCACGATTACAAACCGCAAAGACGGCTTGGTTGGATGCTGCGCTATATCCAGGAGCACATCTCATGTATCAAGCAGGTTTCCTGACTGACAGGTCTTCGCTCGCTCCGCCTTCTCACGCCATGGGTGGCGCAATGACATATTAGAGTCTGCTCCCTGAACACAGTGACCGGTTCGCTTGGGATTCTCGCCCAATTCCCTTTTCAAAGCGGCAGATTTTCCGCTCTGCACTTGATACAGCAATTATCAATTACACACCTATAGTATAGTTTGCCTGCGTATGTTTGTCAATTACTTTTTCGGGAGGAGATACCAAATTCCTTAGTCAATGCTGTTTTCGTCAGACCTTTTTCATTCGGCTTCTACAGCGAAACAGTCAAATGTACCTGCTGCAGTAAAAAAACAGCCAGCAGGCACTGTATTGCCAGAATGAGCGGGATTCCTATGGTGAACTTTGGCTTCTGTGTTTTATGGTGAAAAACAAACATGCCGGTCAGCGCTCCTGCTGAACCGCCTGCCGCTGCAAGCAGAAACAGTGTACGCTCCGGTATGCGCCATTTTCCTTTGATGGCACGGTATTTATCCAGACCGAATGTTCCGCACGTAAGCAGGTTGATCCCGGCAAGGTAAATTGTAAGAACAGATAACAACATCCCATTTTCCTCTCCCGTATAAATTCCTGCGATACAGGTATAGATGCGCGCTGCCAGGGCATTTTCTGCACAGCGCGCATCTTCCTTATACTATATAAGAATTTCCGGATGCTGTAAAGAAGATTTTTTAACTTACAATATGATAATAGCTCCGTGCTGTGATGCTATAAACCAATACATAGCAGACAGAGAATATCCCTGCTACTATAACAGTCACACCGGCAAACAACAGGGTATTGTTCATATAGAATGCCTGCAGAACCTGCCGCATCAGCGGAAATGCAACTGCGCAGTGCATGAGCGCTGTCCCAAGCGGGAGGAAAAACAGAATGATGATCTGGCTCTTTACAGAACGCTTTATTTCCCGTTTATCCATGCCGACTTTTCTCATGATAACATAGCGGTCACGATCCTCATATCCCTCAATAATCTGTTTATAATATATGATCAGTACAGTCGCCATCAGAAACAGGGAGCCGAGATAGATTCCAAGGAACAGCATACTGCCGTACATCAGATAATTCTGCGTGCGGAATTCGTAGCGGTTTCCTACCAGATACAAAGGCATTCCTTCTGTCTCATCCAGCTTCTGCAGCAGACGGTCATACAGCGCATTTACCGCTTTCTCGCCGCCCTCAACGTCAAATTGCACCTCATACCTCAGACTGCTGGGATAAGTAAAAATTTCTTTCTGCATCTTATCTATCTCTGCCAGTTTTTCATCGCTGCTTACAACAATATTGTACCAGTCAGACGTCATCCGTGCCATTTCATTGCTGACCGGAAATTTTTCCAGATTCTCTGCTATTGTATAGGTCTCACCCATCATCTGAAACGTTTCTTCCAGCTTTCCCTTTTCGTGACAAACGGCAACCTCGTTATCTGTAAGCTTTAGTGCCTCCCCTGTCATGCGCTCGTAAGTATCCGCAGAGATCATCGTTACAGCCGCAAGCTCATCATAGGATACAGCATCGGGGTTTTCAACTTCCGAATCCGCCAGCAACGCATTTTTACGCTCCACAAAGGTAAGAGCAAGCGACTGGTACGATGAATAATTTTTCAGTGTCACACCGATTTCCTCTGCTGTTTCTGCCAGCGCCTTCTCCAGTAACTGGTTTTGCCCGGGGCTGCTGTCAGAAAATGTGACAGAAATCTCTGTCGGATGCCGCGCAATTACGATGTCCTTCATTCCGGCATAAAGGCTGACGGTAGTGGAAATTACAAGCAGCACACCGGTCGAGAGAATGCAGATATTTGCAAGCCCCACTGCATTCTGCTTCATACGATAGATCATTCCGGACACCGCCACGAAATGATTGGTGCGGTAGTAATATTTTTTCCGCTTTTTCAGCATTTTCAAAAGCGCAACGCTCCCGGCAAGAAACAGGCAGTAGGTGCCTGCCATAACGAGCAGAACTGCAATGAACAGCTTTGTCAGTGCATCCATGACGTTATCTGTCGTGACTGCAAGATAATAGCCTGCTGCCATACACACAATGCCCAGAACAGCGATTACCCATCTCGTTTTCGGTTCCCGCTCTCCGGTATTCTGGCTCTGTAACAGCTCGATCGCAGAGGATTTCTGGATGGAAAATATATTGTATAGCATAACCAACACGAAAATAGCGAAAAACACCAGCAGTGTCGTGCGGATGGCAAAGGGATCTATCCGGTAGTTTACGGAAACCGGATAATGGAACACCTTTAAGATCGCCAGAAACATCAGCCGATCCAGCAGTAATCCGGCAAGAATCCCGCCGGCAATACCGGAAGATGCCAGAAACAGTGTTTCCCATACCATGATAACGCTGATATGACGCTTCTCCAGACCGAGAATATAGTATAGTCCCAGTTCACGCTTCCGACGTTTCATCAGAAAACTATTCGTATAAAAAATGAAAATCACGGCAAATATTCCGATAACATACACGCCGAAAGCAAGAACCATAGCAATTGCCTCTTTCCCGGTAAATGCCGGATTTTGACTTACACTGCACATATTGTAAAACATGGCTGCTGTCAGAATGATTGTCAGCAGAAAGGGTACATAAAACCGGCGGTTATTGCGGATATTAGTCCACGCCATCGTGCGGAACAGTCCTTTACGCATGAAGCTCACCACCTGTCGTCAGAATAGTCAGCGTGTAGGAAATCTTCTCGAACATCTCCTCACTTGTCATTTCCCCGCGGTAAATCTGATGAAACACTTCACCATCTTTGATAAACAGGACGCGTTTTGCATAGCTCGCTGCCTTAGTGGAGTGCGTCACCATCAGAATGGTCTGCCCGTCCGCGTTGATATCTGAAAACAGCTTCAGAAGGCTTTCTGATGCTTTAGAATCAAGCGCGCCCGTCGGTTCGTCTGCCAGCACAATTTTCGGTCTGGTGATCAGTGCACGCGCTGCTGCCGCACGCTGCTTTTGTCCGCCCGATACCTCATAAGGAAACTTTTTCAGAATATCACAGATAGCAAGCTTTGAGGCAATCATATTTAAACGTTCCTCCATCTGGCTGTAATTACACCCTGAGAGCACCAGCGGCAGCAGAATATTATCCTCCAGAGAAAAAGTGTCCAGAAGATTAAAATCCTGGAACACAAACCCCAGATTCGTGCGCCGGAAAGCAGACAGTTCCTTCTCTGTAATGGCGGAAAGACTCTTTCCATTCAGCTTTACGTCCCCGCCGGTTGGTTTATCCAGTGCAGCAAGAATATTCAGCAGAGTTGTCTTTCCGCTGCCGCTCTCACCCATGATGGCAACATATTCTCCCTGTTCCACAGAAAAATTCACATTTTTCAGGGCGGTCACCTGATTTCCGCCGAAGCGGGTCGTATATACTTTCTTTAAATGAGTAACTTCCAGTAATGACATTGTACATCCTCCTTCATATCTGTTCGCAGCGCCTGCGGTAAAAGCTTCCGGGTGCTGCCGGTATGTCTAATATACAATAAGGGGGAAATGCGCTGCCATAGCTTTGGCTTACATTTCCCCGTACAACCTTACAGTTTTGAAAGTATTGATAATAATTCAGGCAATCAGTTGCTGATGTGTACGGTTATTTTTGTACCGACACCCGGTGTTGATGCCACTTCAATGCGATGTGAGAGCCTGTCAAGAATCTGCCTGCAGAGGTACAGCCCAAGACCGGTCGCTTTTTTATCTCTCCTGCCATTGAATCCGGTATAGCCTTTCTCAAAAATACGTGGCAGGTCTTCTGCGGAGATCCCGATTCCTGTATCTTCGATCACAAATCCCTGCCCGTCACGGACAGCATAAATGGATATTTTTCCGCTGTTTGTGTACTTCAATGCATTGGAAAGAAGCTGTTCTATGACAAATACCACCCATTTTTCGTCGGTGAGTACCTTCTGATGTGTCTCTGAAAAATCAACGGAGAGCTTTCTGCCGATAAACATTTTCGCATATTTGCGCAGAGCCTGGCGGATCATGTCGTCCAGATCATATGACTGCAGGACAAAATCGTTTGCCGTACTGCCAAGCCGCAGATACTGCAGCACCATTTCTGTGTATTGCTCAATCTTAAAAAGCTCCATAGACATCTCACCGGCGTGAGCGCTCTCTTCTGTCTGGAGCAGCAGATTCATGGCAGCAATCGGTGTTTTAATTTGATGAATCCACAGTGTATAGTAATCGATCATATCCGCATAGCGCACGGCAGCCTGCTCTTCTGCAGCAATTCTGTTCACATACAGTTTCCGGATAAGCTGCTGATACGTATCCTCCAGCGAATCGAAAGGATGAGGAAAATCCTCCGGCACCGGAAGCTCCTGTGAGAGAATAAATTCGATCTTCCGGCAGTGGGACACGTACTGCATAAAATCAAATACCAGAAACAGCAGTCCACAGACAGCAGAAAGCAGCGCCGCATAAAGTACCGCTGAGAGCGGAAGGTCATACAGAAAATAGACCAGACAGAAACAGCCCGTCAGAAGCAGAAACCAGAGCAGCACCTTGCGGATACGTCTCAGATAACCGGTAAAATACCTACTCCACAAGATAACCAATTCCTTTCTTTGTCACAATATAATCATAAAGCCCTGCCTGCTCCAGCTTCTTCCGCAGCCGGGTAACATTGACCGTCAGCGTATTATCATCGATGAAACTGTCTGTCTCCCACAGACGTGCCATAATGGTATCACGGCTCACCGTTCTTCCTTTGTTTTCCATCAATATCCGCAGGATACGGTATTCGTTTTTCGTCAGCTCCACCACATTATCATTGTAAAGCAGAGTCGTGTTGTCCATGTTCAGCACCGCGCCCCGGTGTTCCAGAATGCTGGTCTGACCGGCAAAATCGTAGGTACGGCGCAGCACCGCCTGAATTTTTGCCGTCAGTATCGTCAGTTCGAATGGCTTTGCAATAAAATCATCTGCCCCATAGTTAATCGCCATGATAATGTTCATATCATCGGCAGCGGAGGAAATAAAGATCACAGGTGCCTTGGAAAGCTTGCGGATCTCACTGCACCAGTAATAACCGTTGTAGTACGGCAGGGAAATGTCCATAAGAACAAGATGCGGCAGAAAAGAGGAAAACTCCGCCGTAATATCAGCAAAGTTTTTCGCCACCAGCGCCTCGTAACCAAAAGACGCCAGATATTCGCATATTTTATCCGCAATTATACGGTCGTCCTCCACAATCAGAATTTTGTAAATCATTGTTCCCACTCCTTTTCCAGAAGCTTTCTGTTTTCCATTAGTTTTCGCTCTTCGCTTTTTCCCATCCGGTGTTTATTTTATTTTCCAGTTCTTTAAAGGTTTTTAATCCGCCAAGTGCATCTGCCGCAGCCACGCAGCAGGCTCCTGTCGCTGCTGCAAGCTGAAGGCACTTTTCAAAAGGATAGCCCTGCACCATTGCTGTAAGGAAAGCCGCGATCGTTGTATCACCGGCTCCTGTCCCTGAAATTACCGCATCCGGCACATAGCTCTTTTCAAAGCCTTCCTTTCCCGCAAATCCGGAAAAATCAATTCCGCTCTGTTTTTCCAGTTTTTCAAATGCACTGTATCCGGCAGTCTTATAATAAAAACCTGGTGCTCCGCACTTAATGAACGCTATTTTACAGCCCATATCCAGAAGAAGCTGTGCCAGAGGCGCAACATCCTCTTTTACAGAAATCACTTCGGTCATATCCCTGCCATCGGCTTTTTTCAGAAGACGGTAATATCGTTCTCTGTCGATGGCGAACATCAGTTCTTCAATGCTGGGCAGGAAAAAATCTACATACGGCAGCGTCTTTCTGAAAATTTTTATCCAGTCTGCCTGCGCTGCTTCAGACGTTTCGTCCATAGCAGCCATGTCCAGTGATGTCAGACATCCGCATTCCTTTACGCTGGAAAACATTTTTACCATTTCACGGCCTTCCTCCCGGTACATCTGCGCCATAACAGGCGGATACCCGAAATGAAAAAGTACAGCCTCTCTGCATTTATCATAATCAATATCGTCTGCTGTAAAGGTATCATTAGCTCCGGAATGATGAAGGAACAGACGGTCAATCCCCGGAACAGCCAGTACTACAGAATAGGATGTATCCTGTCCGCGGGAAACAATCATACCGTCAGATGCATCCATTTCTTTTAATTGCCTGAGCAGCATAGCTCCAAATGCATCATCGCCGATCTTCCCCATAAGAAACACATCTGCCCCTAAAAATTTCATTGCAAGACCGGTATTGGAAACAATCCCTCCCGGATGAACCTGCGCCTGTCCTACATTTACCAGTTTCCCGGGAATCAGAATATCCTCAAACCGGTTCTGCTTTTTACATTCAAACGCAGGTGTAAAATCTATACAGATATGACCTGCGGCAATCATCTTTTTCCTCATATAGTCCCCCTGCCTTGTAACGATCCATTTTTGTCTGATTTATTTTTCCTTATTACCTGCACGATGGAGCTGCCAATCTTTTTCACGCCTTGCCAGCAGCCCCGAACAGGCGTATTTTTTCTTCCACAACTTTTTTCATGGCGTTTATTTCATAAGGTATCATTTTTGTCAGACTCTGTGCTCCTTCAGCCAGTGCTTTTTCTGCGCCCGCTTTTCCCGCTTTTTCAAGATCCGTAAAAATGTTAATTTTGCAAATCCCTTTTTTAACTGCACGTTTAAAATCATCATCTGCGAGCCCGCTGCCTCCGTGAAGAACCAGAGGGATATCCGTATCATTGGAAATTGCAAAGATACGCTCAAAATCCAGTTTCGGCGGAAACTTATAGTCTCCGTGTGCGTTTCCTACAGCCACTGCCAGCGCATCTACACCCGTACCGGATACAAAATCAGCTGCTGTCGCCGGATCTGTATAAAAATCACCTGGATTGGTAAGCCTTCCGTCTCCCTCATTGTCCCCGACATGTCCAAGCTCTCCCTCGACGGTCACTCCCATTGCATGACAGATTTTCACCATTTCTGCAAGACGTGCTTTGTTTTCTTCATAGCCGCATGTAGAGCAATCGTACATTACAGATGTAAATCCCGCTTTTAAAGCACGCATGCATCCGTCATAAGTAAGCCCGTGATCATAATGAACGGCAACCGGCACACTTGCCTTTTTTGCCATGGGAATCAGATACTCTGCCACACGCTCCAGGCTCATGAACGGAAGCAGGATCTCTGCCGTACCGATCATGACAGGCGCCTGCAGCTCTTCTGCCGTTTCAATGACCGCTCTTGCCATTTCAATATTTACTGCATTGAAAAAGCCAACCCCGTATCCGCCTTTCTTTGCCGGTAATAAAACATCATTCATTGTAACTAGCATTTTTCTTCCCCGCTTTCTTCCCTTTGTTTTTTATATATTATATTCGATTTTTCTGAGGGTTTCAACTCATATCAGTAAGCCGGATACGTCCGCAAAAAAAGCCGGTCACTTTTATGTGACCAGCTCTCTGCTTTTAGCAGCAGGTGTATCCTGCCGCTTTTTATTTTCCTTCGCGCGCTTTATCAAGCTTTACATTGCGGAAATAAAGTGCCATATCAATGGTGATTTCTACAATATTCAGTATATAGAAGAACCAGCCGAGATAAAACAGCCATCCGGTTCCGGCACCGGAACCCCAGAGCATAAATTTGCGGATGATTCCAAAAATGTAACCAATCCAGATAAAGAACTCAAAAAACAGACTTTTTCCTTTTGCCGTCTGGGACACCCAGGATTTCCGGATGGAAATCGGCCAGGAAAGCCCGAAACAGAGTATCATCAGTGCCTCTAATAAATCTGTCATTTTTTCTCCCCCTCACTATTTCTTCTGCTGCAGATAAGCGGCGCGCCCGCTCTCATACAGATTATTGCCCTCACTGTCAATGATAACAAAGAGCGGCATTTCTTCCACATAAAGCTTCCGCAGCGCCTCAGCCCCGAGATCCTCGTAAGCGATCAGCTCGGCTTTTTTGATACATTTCGCCAGCAGTGCCCCGGCGCCGCCAATGGCTCCGAAGTAGACACCGCTATATTTTTTCATCGCTTCGACAACCTCCGGCAGGCGGGCACCCTTTCCGATCATGCCGCGCGCTCCCACTGACATCATGGTCGGTGCATAGGCGTCCATACGGCCGCTGGTGGTTGGTCCGGCGGAGCCGATTACCTGTCCGGGTTTTGCCGGAGTCGGTCCGACATAGTAAATAGTAGCATCTGTAGGATCGAAGGGAAGCTGCTCCCCTCTCGCGAGCGCCTCGCACATTCTCTTATGTCCGGCGTCGCGGGATGTATAAATGGTTCCGGTAAGATATACCGTATCTCCGGCATGGAGCGTTTTTGCAAGCTCCTCGGTGAGCGGCAATGTGATATGTTTTTCCACCTAAATCACCTCCGTTTTATGGCGCGTTACATGACAGTTAATGTTGATCGCACAGGGCATTCCGGCAATATGGGTCGGCATTGTTTCGATGTTTAAACCGATTGCTGTTGTCCTTCCGCCAAAGCCCTGCGGTCCGATGCCGAGCTCATTAATTTTTTCCAGCATCTCTTTTTCCAGGTCGGCATAGAACGGATCAGGGTTAGAGGAATCAATCGGACGCATCAGCGCTTTCTTTGCGAGCAGCGCCGCTTTGTCGAAGGTGCCGCCAATGCCGACACCGACAACCATCGGCGGACATGGATTCGGTCCCGCTGTCTCTACCGTCTCAATAATGAAATCCTTGATGCCCTGCAGCCCGGCGGAAGGCTTGAACATGCGGATCGCACTCATGTTCTCGCTTCCAAAGCCTTTCGGACCAACGGTAATTTTAATCTGTTCGCCCGGCACGATTTCCGTATAAAGCATTGCCGGGGTGTTATCGCCGGTGTTGCCTCTGCGCACCGGATCTTTTACAACGGATTTGCGCAGATAACCCTTGTCGTATCCGCGGCGGACACCCTCATTTACTGCCTCAGAGAGGTCGCCTCCGACGATATGTACATCCTGCCCGATTTCCAGAAAAACACATGCCATACCGGTGTCCTGGCAAATGGGCACATTTTCTGCATCGGCAATTTCAAAATTCTCGATGATTTTGTCCAGCACACCCTTTGCAATCTCTCCGTCCTCACAGGCACGGCAGCTTTTAATCGCGCATTTTACATCGGACGGAAGATGCTCGTTCGCCGCGATGCAGAGTCTTTCGACTACATCCGTGATCTGGTCTGCATTTATTTCACGCATATGAATGCTCCTTTCCGGCTTCCGCAGGACAGAGACGCTGTGGTCTTCTGCCCCCGGAAGGATGAATGATTTATTTATTCTACTGCCGATTCGTGGCGCGCATATTTCGGGAGCAGAAGCGGGGATACGCCCTCTTCTGTCGCATTTGCAGCCGCCAGTTCTTCTGCATATTTTTCGATGTGCTCCAGCGTCATGGTGCCGAGCGTTATATCCTTCGCCTTTGCTGCCGCCGCTTTTCCGGCATTGCGGCCAAACACGATGATATCCAGCAGCGAGTTACCCATCAGACGGTTTCTTCCGTGGATACCGCCCACTGCCTCGCCTGCCACCAGCAGGTTCGGGATGGCTTTTGTGAAGCCGTCCGCCTCAATCTCCACGCCGCCGTTCTGGTAATGCAGCGTCGGATAGATAAGAATCGGAACCTTTCTCATGTCGATACCGTACTTCATGTACATGCGGAACATTGCCGGTATCCGCGCCTCAATCGTGCCCTCTCCGCCAATCATTTCAATCATCGGCGTATCCAGCCATACACCTTTCTGTCCGCCCGGCACCTCAACGCCGCGACCCTCCTGGCACTCTCTGATAACGCCGGAGGCATTGACATCACGTGTTTCCAGCGGATGGATATAGGCCTCGCCCTCCGCGTTGACAAGCTGCGCGCCCAGTGAACGCACCTTTTCCGTAACCAGCGCGCCCAGAAGCTGCGACGGGTAAACGGCTCCCGTCGGATGATACTGGATGGAATCCTGGTAAAGAAGCCTAGCCCCTGCACGATAGCCCATAATCAGACCGTCTGCAGTCGCTCCATAATGATTCGATGTCGGGAAGCCCTGATAATGCATCCGTCCTGCGCCGCCGGTTGCAAGTACAACGGTCTTTGCTCTGGCAACCGAATAGTCGCCTGTTTCCATGTTCAGCAGAACCGCGCCTGCCACCTGCCCTTTGTCATCCTTGATCAGCTCGACTGCGGAGGTAAATTCCACTACCGGAATCTGACGGTTCAGCACCTCGTCACGCAGGGTACGCATAATCTCCGCACCGGAATAGTCCTTTGCTGCATGCATTCTCTTCCTGGACGTTCCGCCGCCGTGTGTGGTAATCATCCGGCCGTCTTCTTCTTTGTCAAATTCCACGCCCAGTTCATTCAGCCACTTGATAGCGTCCGGTGCTTCCATAACAAGGCGTTTTACCAGCTCCGGCTTTGCGGCAAAGTGTCCGCCGCCGAAAGCGTCCAGATAATGCTGTACCGGCGAATCATTTTCCTTGTCCGCCGCCTGGATGCCGCCCTCCGCCATCATGGTGTTGGCGTCGCCGATGCGCAGCTTCGTCACGATCATAACGTCTGCGCCGGCATTGTGCGCCTCGATTGCGCAGGATGCGCCCGCGCCGCCGCCGCCGATCACCAGCACATCCACGTCGTAATCCGGGTTGCCGAGGTTTGTTTTGCTGTTCAGCAGACGGCTGTTGGAATGCAGAAGATGTACCAGCTCTTTGTTTGCTTTCTGTCCTTTGTTCGGACCTACTTTGATTTCTTCAAATGCTTCTTCTCTGTAATCCGGATGGAATTCTTTAAGGAGATTGTCTTTTTCCTCTGCAGTCAGACGTCTCGGTTCCGCCGCCATACGCGCTTCTCTTGTAGCCTCTACTTTTCTGACGGATTCCATCATAGACTCTGGATATGGTGTGTACATGTCTGACCCTCCTTATTCCTCAATTTCTCTGTTGTTGTAAAGTTCCTGCATTTCGGTGATCGGCTTCTGCATAATCTGCTCGATCATTTCGTCGTAAGCGCCGGAATGAATCTCCTCCACGCGCTTCTCCAGATGCTCCGCCTTCGGAGCGATGTATTTTCCGGTAAGACGTCTTGCCAGCAGTCCTACCATCGGATGGGAAATGCCCGCCGGACATCTCACCGAGCAGCAGCCGCAGCCTACGCAGTCAAAAGATTCCTCTGCGCATTTTTCAAATTCTCCGCGCTGCGCATAAGCAATATACTGCATAACATTCAGATCCTGCGTACATGCTTTTGTACAGGCATTACAGCCGATGCAGCTGTAAATTTCCGGATACAGTTCCATCATGATACGCTGATCCGGCTTAATCTCGCTGATATCATAGGTTCTTTTATCTGTCGGGAAGAACGGAATGCTTGCTACATACATGCCCTCCTCTACCTGTGTCTGACAGGCAAGGCAGGTCTTTAATTCATTCTTTCCCTTGATCCGGTAAATCGTCGCACAGGCGCCGCAGAAGCCATGACGGCAGCCGCAGCCGCGCTTCAGCGTATAACCGGCATACTCCATAGCGGTCATAATTGTCAGATCGGCGGGTACGCTGTACTTTTTACCGAAAAAATATACGTTCACCATTTTTTCCATGATTGTTTATCCTTTCATTTGATTGAAACCTTGTCACCTGCAGGACCTGCCACCGGCAGCTCCCTTCGGATGCATGGCAACCCAGACTCGCAAAC
This sequence comes from Lachnospiraceae bacterium UBA7225, assembly GCA_002473385.1. GTDB lineage: Bacteria > Bacillota > Clostridia > Lachnospirales > Lachnospiraceae > Marvinbryantia. The sequence goes on along the minus strand of DKTR01000097.1, from coordinate 9,569 downwards.
GCTTCGCATCTCTCCATCGGAGCATTCCCTTACATGCAAGCATGACGTGAATGCTCCGATGTCAGTCTGCCACTGCGTCCATTAGTACTCATTCGGCATTTCGTCTATTTCATCGCAGCGGAATACCGGACCGTCTTTGCACACATATTTTGAGCCAATGTTGCATCTGCCGCATTTACCGATGCCACATTTCATACGCAGTTCCAGCGTAGTGTAAACCTGCTCCTTAGAGAAGCCCATCTCAACGAGTGCAGCCAGCACGAATTTGATCATGATGGGCGGTCCACAGATAAGCGCCGTTTTGTCGGTTGCAAATTCCAGCTCTTTTAAGTAGGCAGGCACAAAGCCAACATGCCCGTCCCAGCCATCCTGTGGACGGTCAATGGTCAGATAGACGTTTACGCCCTCGGTCTTGCTCCAGACCTCCTGGATTTCCTTTAGCTGTACAAGGTCGTCCGCCGAACGGGAACCGTAGAGAATATCAACGGTGCCGTAATCCGCACGGTTGTCGAGTACGTAATTAATCACAGATCGCAGCGGAGCCAGACCTATGCCTCCTGCAATGAACAAAAGATTCTTGCCCTTCAGCTCTGTCTCAACCGGGAAGTGGTTGCCATAAGGACCACGGACGGTAATCTCATCGCCCACCTGCAGGCTGTGCAGGTAATCCGTCAGCATACCGCATTTTTTGATGCTGAACTCCTGAAATTCCTTATTAGTCGGCGAGGATGTGATGGAAAACATACCCTCGCTGATGCCGGGCGCACAGAGCATCGCACACTGCCCCGGCATATGTTCAAACAGCTTGCCGCCCTCCGGCGCGTTGACGCGGAACGTCTTAACGTCCGGCGTTTCCTGGCGGATATCGGTGATCACGCCCACCATCGGGATCAGAGTGTCTCTGGTATAATTTTTATGACAGGTACATTCACTCACTGCTGCTCACCTCCCGCTGCTTTTTCTTCCGAAAATTTTTTGATAACCTTTACAATATTTAAGGATGCCGGACATTTCTCCACACAACGCCCGCAGCCGACACAGGAATAACAGCCGTTGTTGTTCGCCGGGAAGTACACCAGCTTATGCATAAAGCGCTGGCGGAACCGCTGCATCTGACTGGTACGGTTGTTTCCGTGCGCCATCATGGTGAAATCGGAATACATACAGGAATCCCAGCAGCGGTAACGCATCACGCCGTGTCCGGTATCATAATCTTTGATATCGTAGCACTGGCAGGTCGGGCAGACAAAAGTACAGGTTCCGCATGCCAGACACGGTTTATATAGTTCTTCCCAGAGCGGTGAATCAAATTTTTCCTTCTGTGCATCTGCGTTCCAGCCATCCAGGGAGAGATGCATATATGGCAGCTTTTCCACGATACGACGGATATTTTCTTTCTCCGCCTCTACCGTTTCTTCTGCTCCTTCTGCTTCCGTCAGCAGATCACACACCTGCGCCGTGAGTGCCTCGCCTTTTCCGGTGAGCGGTTTCCAGAAAAGCTCATCTGCAATCATCCAGCAGGCAACGTCCGCTGCCGGGTCTGCGCAGTCAATGCCGAATACCTTGCAGAAACAGGTTTCCTCCGGCTCGTGACAGGCGAGAGCAACGATCGTCCCATGCTCTCTGCGCGCTGCGTAAAAGGAATCCACTGGATCCGCCAGAAAAACTTTATCGAGCACCTGCACACCCTGCAGATCACATGCCTTCATGCCGAATACCACAAATTCCTGCTCTTTCAGTGCCTGTGGTTCGATGGAGAGCTTCTTTCCGTCACGCTTACAGGTATAGAGATTTTCACTCTGCGGGAAAAAAGCATCCTTGGGGGATTTTACAGTTTTCAAAACATCCAGAGCCGCAGTGTCGCCCTCTTCCCATACCGCAAAATTTGCCTGTCCGCCAATTTCAAGCGGCAGATACAGCTCCTTATTTTCTGCGATACGGCGGTACAGCTGCGGCATTTTTTCTCTTGCAATCTTATACATGCCCTATCCCCTTTCTCCGACAATACTCGGTTCTGCATCTCCGAAGGTGAAATGTGTCAGCGGCGTATCTGCCGTGATATCCTCACCAGCCTGGTATTCTCCGTAAAGCTCATTGATGTCCTTGATAAACTTCCGGTTGAACAGATGCAGTGGAATACCCTGGGGACATACACGGCTGCATTCTCCACAGTCGGTACATCTTCCGGCAACATGGAAGGCGCGGATAATATGGAACATCTTTTCCTCAAAGGAATCAGCATTCGCCTTCTGGCTGCTGTCAAACTTTGTGCTGTCAAACACACACTTGCGGCAGCTGCATGCCGGACATACATTGCGGCAGGCATTGCAGCGGATGCATTTACTTAGCTCATTCTGGAAAAAGGCAAATTTCTCCTGCGGACTCATTGCCTCGATGCGGCGCACCTGTGCAAAGCGGTCTGCATCCGTGGTATCTGAAGAATCGCCGATCAGCTCATCGTAAATCTGATGCTCCTTGCCCTTGCAGACATGGCAGCGCTCCAGCATAGCATCCTTATAAGCGCATGTCTTTTCTCCATAGATGGTCTGGATGGTCAGCGACTCTGCCGCTTCCTCAATTTCTGCTCCGCTGATACTTTCAATCCCCTTAATACCCTGCTTCTTTATTTTTTCAATATCCAGCTTGCCCTTGCAGCCCACACCGATAATATACGCTTTTTCACGGTCTACGCGGTGCTCTTTTAGAAGCTGGTTGAAGCTGTAGGTATCGCATGGCTTCAGACAGACCAGTGTTTTTCCCTCCAGTCTGGAGGCTTCTATCATATATTTGCTTAAATTTGCTCCGCAGAATCCGTTATATACAAAATCCTGCAGCTCTTCTTCACACTCAAAGTAAGCCGGTTCAGGATTATAAGGCAGGTCGCCGGTCCTCCAGCCAAGGACACGCGCTACCGTTCCATCCGCCAGCAGTTCCCGTATGCGGTCAATCAGCTTCTGCATCTTAAATCCTCCAATCTTACATTTTTTCCGAGCGAATAGATCTTCTCCACAAACTCATTCATGGTCGCTGAGAATTTTACGCCCTCTGCGGCAGATACCCACTCCACACGGGTGCGCCCATTTTCAACACCGATAAAATCCAGCATAGAAAACAGCAGTGTCATACGCCTGCGCGCATAATAGTTGCCGGTGCTGTAGTGGCAGTCTCCCGGATGGCAGCCGCACATGATAACACCGTCAGCGCCTTTTTCAAATGCTCTTAAAATGAACATCGGGTTGACACGGCAGGAACACGGCACGCGGATGATCTTGACATCCGCCGGGTAGGTCAGACGGCTGCTTCCCGCCAGGTCTGCGCCGGCATAGCTGCACCAGTTACAGCAGAAAGCGACAATTTTCGGTCTGAATTCTTCATTTTTTTCTATCGACATATTGCATCCACCTCCGCTATAATCTGTCTGTTCGAGAAGCCCTGCAGATCCATTGCTCCGGATGGGCAGGCAACGGTACATGCTCCGCAGCCCTGACACAGTGCGCTGTTTACTACCGCAACACGGCGCGTCTCACGGATACCGTGATCGTTCACTTCTTTGTCTTCGTAGGTAATCGCTCCGTACGGGCAGACATTTGCACAGGTCGAGCAGCCGTTGCAGAGCAGAATATCTGACTGTGCCGTACATGGATTTGTCAGCAGCTTATCTTTTGCCAGCAGACCAATCGCTTTCACAGCCGCCGCACCGGCCTGTTCCACTGTCTCCGGGATATCTTTTGGTCCCTGGCAGACACCAGACAAGAAAATACCGGCTGTCGGAGATTCCACCGGACGAAGCTTCGCGTGCGCCTCTGTGAGGAAATTGTTGGTGTCGATGCTTGCCGTCAGCATGGTCGCGATTTTGCGTACATCCGGATTTGGCTCGATTGCCGTCGCCAGGACGACCATATCTGCTTCCATCTTAATCTGCCGGTTATCCAGCAGGTCGGATGCCTGCACAAGCAGCCTGCCATCTGGCTGCGGCGCTACCTTGCCTACCTGTCCTTTGATATAATTGACGCCGTACTGCTCCACCGCACGGCGGTAGAATTCGTCGAAGTTTTTGCCCGGTGTACGTACATCAATATAGAATACGGTAACATTCACATCCGGATATTTGTCGCGGATGAGCATGGCATGCTTTGCTGTGTACATACAACAGATCTTTGAGCAATAGCTCTTTCCTCTGTTATCCGAACAGCGGCTGCCAACGCACTGGATAAATACCATTTCCTTCGGCGCTTTTCCGTCAGAGAGACGTTCCAGATGTCCCTTAGTCGGTCCGGCCGCGTTCATAATACGCTCCAGCTCCAGCGAAGTGATAACATCCTTGCTCTGACTGTAGGCATACTCGTCGTAATTGTCCAGCTTGATGGTGTCAAAGCCGGTGGCAACCACGATTGCGCCATATTTTTCCGTTACAATTTCATCCTTTTGCCCGTAATCGATTGCGCCTGCCTGGCAGACCTTCGCACAAACGCCGCATTTTCCGGTCTGAAACTTGATGCAGTGCTCGCGGTCAATCACCGGCACATTCGGAATCGCCTGCGCAAACGGCGTGTAGATAGCGCTTCTGGTATTCAGCCCGCGGTTGAATTCGCTCGGTGTTTTGCGGGAAGGACATTTTTCCTGGCAGACACCACAGCCGGTACATTTATCCATGTCCACACTGCGCGCTTTCTTGCGGATGTCCACCGTGAAATCACCGACGAAGCCGCTCACCTTTTCCACTTCACTGTATGTATAGATTTTAATCTTCTCATGGGCTGCCGCCTCCACCATCTTCGGAGTGAGAATGCATGCCGAGCAGTCCAGTGTCGGGAACGTCTTGTCAAGCTGCGACATTCTGCCGCCGATGCTTGGCGTTTTCTCAACGATATCGACCTCATAGCCGGCATCGGCAATGTCCAGCGCTGTCTGGATACCTGCAATACCTCCGCCGATTACCAGGGCACGCTTTGTAACCCGGCTCTCGCCAGGCTTTAACGGGGTATTTAAGTTTACCTTCGCGATCGCTGCGCGTGCGAGGATAACCGCTTTTTTCGTGGCCTCCTCCATGTCCTTGTGAATCCAGGAGCAATGCTCACGGATGTTCGCAATCTCCACCATATATGGATTCAGTCCGGCACGTTCCGCTGCCTTGCGGAAGGTTGTTTCATGCATGCGCGGCGAACAGGAACATACGACGATTCCCGTCAGATGTTTTTCCCTGATGGCTGCGGCAATCTTTGCCTGCCCTGCCTCCGAGCACATATACTGATAATCCTCCGCATGGACCACGCCTGGTTCCAGCAGAGCCATTTCTACAACTTTCTTTACGTCCACCGTTGCGGCAATATTACTTCCGCAATGACAGACAAATACTCCTATTCTCTGCATCTGTGCCCTACCTCCTGTATCTTCTGAATGCGCTGACTAAAAGCTGCTGCGGAAGCTCCGGATCAAGAAGCTCCGGGATCTCATCCGGCGACAGGTAATCCGCACCGCGCTCACGCACAACAATCTGTCTTGCCGCATCGATCAGCTTGCCGGGCCGGACATCCCGCGGGCAGCGCTCCACACAGGCAAAGCAGGAAAGGCATTTCCAGAGCGTTTTTGACTGTACCAGTGCCTCAATATTTTCGTTCTGCACATAGGATACAAACTGATGCGGTTTGATGTCCATCTCATCGTAGGAAGGGCAGGTAGCAGAGCATTTTCCGCATTTCATGCATTTTAAAGGATTGACGCCACTGATCTCACGGATCAGTTCCGCCTGTTTTTTTGCGGGCTTGTTCACTTTGCCACCTCCTCTTTTGCATCCTTTACGCCGAGTGCTTCAGCAAGAAGCTCCGTAAAATAGTATACCGGAAGTTTTTTCGCAGTGCTTTTGTTCAGATTATACAGACACAGCGGACAGGCAGTAATCAGCATCTCGGCACCGAAGCCCTCTGCACTTTCCATAATAGTGTCACACATGTTTTTCGATAACTCTTTTTCCTTCAGAGATATGTAACCGCCGCAGCATTCATTGCGGTACGGATAGACTACCGGCTCCGCTCCGATAGCGCGGATAAAATCCTCTATAATTGTGGGATTTTCCGGATTGTCAAATGCCATCACGCTGCCCGGACGAAGAAGCAGACAGCCATAGTAGGCTCCGATTTTTCTTCCCGTAAGCGGGTTTACCACCTTTTCTTTTAGTACATCAAACCCTATGCGGTCTCTCAAAACCTCCAGATAATGCAGCACAGTCGTCTCTCCGGCGTAGGGAGTCTCAAGCTGCATATAATTGTTTGCCCTTGTGCGGATGTCCTCAACATGCTTCATATCGTCGTTTACACGCTTGATAACATGATGGCAGGCGGAGCATAAGGTAACAAGCTCCTGTCCTTTTTCCTTTGCCTCATTCAGCGCACGGACAGAGGAAAGCTTGGTGGCAATCTCATCGCTTCCAAGCGGATAAACACCGCCGCAGCACTGCCAGTTTTCAATCTCCTCCAGCTCAAAACCGAGCGCGCGCGCCGAAGCTTTTGCATAGGCATCCAGGTCCTTCGCCTTCGTCCGCAGGGTACATCCCGGATAATAACTGTATTTCATAGTTCCTCCTACCTTTTCAAACAGCATTTCCATTACAGTTCGATCTGCGCAATAACATCCTTAAGTACCTTCGCGCTGGCACGCAGCCTGGCGGTTTCCTCTTTGTTCATGCGCATCGGCACCTTGCCGCGGATACCGTTCGGACCCACCAGTGTGAGCGTACTTAAGCATACGTCATCGATGCCATATTCACCATGCATCATGGACGAAACTGTCGCGATGGAATCAGAGGATGCAACCAGAATATCGCACAGCTTGCAGACAGCAGCAGAAATCGCATAGAAGGTCGCTCCTTTGTTTGCGATGATCTTTCCGCCGGATTTGTGTACATACTCTGCCATTGCCTCCCGGTCCAGTTCATCAATATCTTCCCCGCGGGATTTCATCATATCATAATATTCATCAATATGTGCGCCGGAAATATAAGCGCCTGTCCACGGAATAAAGGAAGAATCACCGTGCTCCCCAAAAACATATGCATGAATATTTTTCTGCGCCACACGGAAATGCTCAGAAAGACCGCAGCGCAGACGTGCTGTATCGAGGATAGTGCCGGAGCCGATGATCTGGTTTTCAGGGAGCCCGGAAATTTTCGTAAACACATAGGTCATAATGTCCACCGGATTGCTCACGATAATGTAGAGCGCTTTCGGCGCTGCCTTCACGATTTCCGGTGTGATCTGCTTTAAGATATTCACATTTGTCTGTGTAAGCTCAATTCTGGACTGACCCGGTTTTCTGGCAACACCGGAGGTGATGATAACAATGTCAGAATCCTTCGCATCTTCATACTCGCCGCCGACAATAGATACCGGATCACGGAAGCAGGTTCCCTGCTCAATATCCATAACCTCGCCGTCAACCTTTTCCTTGTTGATGTCGATCAGAACAAGCTGCGATGCAATGTCTCTCTGGGAAAGTGTGTAGGCAATCGTTGCTCCTACGCTTCCGGCTCCAATGATTGTGATTTTACTGCTCATAAATGTGTGATCTCCTTCCTGTTGTTTCGTGGGATAGCTTTCATAGTGCCATTCGTTTCCTGTCTCTAATGCAATTTTCTTTGTACAATCAGAGAATACCAGATTGTTATTATTTTGTCAATATGATTATTGTTATTATTTTGTCAATATAATTATTGTTATTATTTTACCAATATACAAATAATGCCCCGCACACCATTTTTACTGGCTATACGGGGCAATTATAAGCGATATTTTAATTTTATAAGGTTCTCATTGCAGCTTCCGCAACATGTCCGACAAGTACGGAAGTGGTGACGCTTCCAACACCGCCCGGTACCGGGGTGATAGCATCTACGATTGGCTCAACGGCTGCATAATCCACATCGCCGCAAAGCTTGCCCTCCGCGTTTACATTGATGCCTACATCAATGATAATCTGTCCTTCTCTCACATACTCTGCGCCGACAACACCTGCACGTCCGGCAGCTACAATAATAATGTCAGCCTCTCTGGCAACAGAAGGCATATCCACCGTTCTGGTGTGGCAGATGGTCACGGTTGCATTTTTCTTTACCAGCATCATTGCCGCCGGTTTTCCTACAACAAGGCTTCTGCCGATAACAACGGCTTTCTTGCCGGTGCAGTCGATGCCGTAGTGATCAAGGATTTCCATGCATGCCTGCGGGGTGCATGGCGGGAAACCGATCTTTTTGCCCGTGAATACACCGGACATGGAGAGATCTGTCATGCAGTCTACGTCTTTTTCAGCAGCCAGTGCGTTTTCGATCACTGCCTGGTCAAGATGCTTCGGCAGCGGACGGAACAAAAGTACGCCGTGGATTTTTTCATCTTTGTTTACCTTATCAATTACTGCCAGCAGTTCTTCCTGTGCAACGTCTTCCGGAAGAAGAATCTTCTCGCAGGCTACGCCAAGTGTCTCACAGCGCTTTGTCGCACCCTTCTCGTAGGAAACATCACTCGGATTCTCGCCCACGCGGATGATTGCCAGCGTCGGATTTACACCCTTTTCCTGACATGCAGCAACGTTTGCCTTGATTCTCTCGTTCAATGCAGCCGTTACCTCTTTGCCCAATAACTGTTTTGCCATTGTTTTCTCCTCCTATTTCAGTCTTCCAAGAACGCTGTCGAAGATTTCGTCCGCTTTTACGGTATATTCCTCCAGCATCTTATCGCATTTTGCATTCAGCTCCATGGCAAGTTCCTTATCCGCCATGGATTTCGTGTTGATGTACACGTTCAGGCTGGCGCCCTTCAGTGCTGCCTTGCAGAACGCAACGCCGACACCGGCATCGCTGATAGCAAGTTTAGAGCCCTTTGCGGCAAACTCTGCAATAATATCGATTGCCTCACAGCATTTCTCCATGATTTCCATAGGAACGGAGCATGCATCTTTTAATACGACCGCCATAACGCGTGCCTTCTCTGCCTTCTCCTCTTCCGTCTCACGCGGCATGCCATATGCCTTTGAGAGCGGCTCGAAAACCTCTGCGTCACGCTCAATCAGACGAAGGAAATCCTTCTGAAGCTGATCACATTTCGCTTTTAATTCATACATTTCTGCCTCAACGTCCGCATATTTCTTTTTGCCTACCGTAAGGCTTCCTACCATATTACCAAGCGCCGTACCAACTGCGCCCACCAATGCAGAAGCACCGCCGCCGCCCGGAACCGGAGCCTTCGAAGCAAGTACCTCCACAAATTCATTACATGGTACTGTAGAAAATCCCATCGTAATTATCCTCCTAAATTTATTCCCGCGAGCAATGAGCCAAGCGTCGTGCTTGCACGAGCATTTGGCGAATGCCGCGAGGGTCAAATACCCCGCTGCTCTGCAGCGTTGCAAGCTTGATACCCCGTTGCTTGCAACGGGGTCTTTGATTCAGAAAACGCAGGCATTTTCTGTGCGCCGGGTGCCTTTCCTCTTGCGCCCGTGCGCATCCCGCACGGAGTGCTTTAACCTGTCAGAGTTCAGAAAACGCAGGCGTTTTCTGCGCGCCGGGCGCCTTTCCTTTTGCG
>DKTR01000037.1 GCA_002473385.1 Lachnospiraceae bacterium UBA7225 | reverse complement strand
CTGCTTGTAAGGCAGATGCTCTCCCAGCTGAGCTAAGATCCCACAGGAAGCGGACTTGCATCGTCCACTTCATAAGTATACTATTGGTCCGCGATTTCGTCAAGCATTTTTTATAACTATTCAGCCATGCGTCAAATATCAGAAATGGATGCGTCATGCTGGCATGTAAGCAAACGTTTCTGATATTTGGCATACGGCGTTTCGCCGTAAGCCACAGACAGGAGCTGCGAAGCAGCGGATAGCCTGCATGGCAGGCGGTCTGTGGTCTGAGGATGAATAGTTACATCCTTCTTACAGCAGATGCGCCCGCAGCTCCTCACCGCTCTTCAAAGAGAGATACGCCGGTGCAATGTCGAATACGGTCTTGCAGCCGCTTGCGCCCTCGTCAGCCAGACGCTTTGCCGCACGCGCATATGCCACCAGAACGCTGGAGGTGAATTCCGGGTTGGAATCCAGCTTCAGGCGATATTCGATGATATGTTTGTTTGTACCGTCTCCGGTCGCGCCGCTGCGGATGACAAAACCACCGTGCGGAATGCCGCTGTGATTTTTGTCGAGTTCTTCCTGTGAAATAAAGGTAACGGTCGTATCATAATCCGCGAAATAATTCGGCATATTTTTGATCTCTGCCTCGATGCGTGCCAGATCAGCGCCCTCTTCTGCAACCACAAAACATTCTCTCGTATGCTTCTGTCTGGTCGTCAGCTCCGGGTTTTCTCCATTGCGGACAGCTTCTACAGCGCTCTCCACCGGCACTGTATACTGTCTTGCGTCAAGCACGCCCTCCACTCTGCGGATAGCGTCGGAATGTCCCTGGCTGACGCCTCTTCCCCAGAAGGTATAATCTCTGCCCTGCGGCAGGATCGCATTGCCGTACAGGCGGTTCAAAGAAAACAGTCCCGGATCCCAGCCGACTGAAATAATGCCGACATGCCCGCTTGCCTTTGCAGCCGCATCCACATTTGCAAAATGCTCCGGTATCCTTGCGTGTGTATCGAAGCTGTCGATTACGTTAAACATTTTCACAATTTCCGGTGTCTGTTTCGGAAGATCCGTCGCACTGCCGCCACAGATAATGCAGACATCAATGTCGTCCTTTTTTGATGCCAGCTCATCCACTGCGTAAACCCCTGCGCCCTCCGTGGTAATCTTCACCGAAGCCGGATCGCGGCGCGTAAATACGCCTGCCAGCTCACAGTCCTCATTCTGTTTAATAGCAGCTTCTACACCGCGTCCAATATTTCCATAGCCTACAATCCCAATTCTGATTTTGTTCATATCCATAAATCTCCTTCTGACAGCCCGGAAGACACAAATCCTCCCGCTTTTTATCCTATGCCAGTTTAGCACGTTCTTCTGCCTGCGTCAAATTCATATAACTATATGTATTTATTCATTTTTTGAATTATCAGCCTGCCCTTTCCCTAATATGCACGCGTTTCCCGGATACTCTCCAGATCCATTGTAGTGTCGAAGTATGTCTCCTCCATATACTGAATTTTGTCCACCGTTTCGCCTGCCTCCAGGGAATTAAGGATTTTCTCCAGCTTCGGACCGTGCAGCGGATTACACTCAAATACCGCATTGATATCACCTGCAATCATGGCATCAAATGCCGCCTTTACCGCATCAAAGGAAAGAATAATAATATCGCCGTCTGGTCCGCAGGTTCTGCCTGCCTCCCTGATAGCATCCACCGCGCCAAAAGCCATATTGTCATTTTCGCAGACTACCACGTCAATATCTTCATATTTTGCAAGCAGTGTCTCCATAACCTCCTGCCCCTTCGCCTGCGTAAAATCACCGTCCATCATTTCCAGCATTTCCCAGTTATCATGCTGTTCAAGCACTTTATGGAATCCATTCGTGCGCCCAATCTGGGCGGTTGCTCCCGTAGTTCCCTGAAGTGTGACGATCCTTATTTTCTCCTCGTCCCTGCCTGCCTTCTCCAGATAATCCGCCAGCCAGAGCCCGGCATCCCCGCCTTCTCTCTCCGCATTTGTTCCCAGCCAGCAGGTATACAGCTCCTCATCCACATCTGCAAGCCGGTCATCCAGAATAACCGGTATTCCGGCATCCTTTGCCTCCTGCAGAACAGCGTCCCATCCTGTCTCCACAATCGGCGCAAGGACAATGTAATCCACTTCCTGAAGAATGAAGCTGCGCACCGCCTTGATCTGATTTTCCTGCTTCTGCTGCGCGTCCTCAAAAATCAGATAAAATCCGTTCTCCTCTGTCAGTGCTTCCTTCACAGACCGCGTATGCGCATTGCGCCAGTCCGATTCCGAGCCAATCTGCGAAAAACCAACCACAATCAGACTCTCATCTACCTCTGTGATCTCCTGCATTCCCGTATGGGATTCCTTTTCCTGTATGTTAGTCACAGCACATCCGCCGCAGAGTAACAGTGCCGCTCCCACTGCAATTCCTCTTTTGATCCGCATCCACGCCTCCCTAAGTCTTTCTTCCATATTTCTCAGTTTAACCGTCTTTATCATAACACACCCATTAAAAAAGGGGAACCGCAATTCGCAGTTCCCCTTCATGTTATTTCTTACTGTCCTTTATTTTTGCGAAAACGCTCTGCAGGATAATAAAGAAGCACAGCAGGATCGCCGTAATGATATTCGACCAGGAACTGATCAGCTTACCGTTCGTCTTAACCAGAGACGAAATCGTACCGTTGATCAGCACACCCACCAGGGAACCGAATACATTTCCGACACCGCCAGTCAGCAGTGTGCCGCCGATAACCGATGATGAAATCGCGTTCATTTCCAGACCGGTCGCCTGCTGCGTGGTGCCTGCCATGGTATTCAGACAATAGCAGATTCCGCCGATAGAGGTGAGAAAGCTGGAAAGAACGTATGCCTTCAGTTTTGTTTTCTTTACATTTAAGCCCATCAGGGTCGCCGACTGCTGATTGCCGCCAATTGCATAAATACTGCGTCCAAACTTTGTATATTTCAGCATCAGATAAACCAGTATCACCACAATGAGCGCCACAATAACTGTTATACGCAGATATGGCACCTGCAGAATCCCCTTCTTATTCATGTAACCGCCAAAGGGAAGTTCAATCTTCAGACCCGCCAGAGTGGTAAAAATTTTATCAGAAACAATACTTACCTGGTTTCTGCAGATTACTGCCGTCATGCCTCTTGCGAAGAACATGCCTGCCATGGTAACGATAAAGGGCTGAATATCCAGATAAGCAATACAGAAACCCTGTACCAGACCAAAGACCACGCCGATCACCAGAATCAGAACCATCAGCACCGGGCTGCTCCAGCCCCACTGCTCAATGCCGACCGCCAGGATCATACAGTCCATGGCAACCAGTGATCCAACCGAGATATCAATGCCCCCGGTCAGCATGACGCAGGTCATGCCGCTGGCAACACAGATCAGACCGGCATTGTTGATCAGGATGTTAAGGAATGTCTGCAGATGGGTAAAGCCCTTGGAGGAATAAATTATGCAGCCGCCTGCATACATCACCACAAACAGTACAACTGTAATCAGCAGCAGCAGACTGTTGCTGTTTATCTTTGTCTTTTTCATGCCTGCGCCGCCCCCTTTGCCATTTCTTTCTTTTTACCCAGCTTCTTAAAGAAATCCTTCGCAGGCTCAGACTGGATGACAACGATCAGAATAACGACAATTGCCTTAAATACCGGTGACTGTGCCGTCGAAACGCCAAGTGCCAGCAATGTGGTGTCAATTGCCTGGATCGTATAAGCACCGATCAGAGAACCTGCCAGATTAAATTTACCGCCGCCGAGGCTGTTGCCGCCAAGGGCAACTGCAAGGATCGCATCCAGCTCCATATTCAGACCAATGTTATTTGTATCAGCAGAATAGATACGGGAGGTTGCCACCATACCTGCCAGACCTGCACAGAGACCGCAGATCACATAGCAGAGAAGAATAATCTTCGCAGAGTTAAATCCGGCAATGCGGGAAGCCTTTTTATTGATACCAACACTCTGTATGTAAGTACCGAGCGCGGTAAATTTCAGCACCAGCGATGCCACCAGAATACATGCCGCTGCAATCAGGATCGGTGTCGGAATAAATCCCACATAGCCGCCGATTTTCTGGAAAGACGGCACACGTACGTATACAATCTGGCTGTTGCAGAGCAGAAGACCGATAGCGCGCCCCGCTGACCACAGAATCAGTGTCGCCACCATAGGCTGGATATTCATATATGCAACCAGAAATCCATTAAACAGACCACAGACGCAGGCTGTCAGCAGACCCGCGCCAATGCCGATAATCAGCGGAACTGCATAATTAGATACATTTGTATTTCCATAACCCGCCAGCAGCATACAGCACATCCCGCCATATAAGCTCATAACAGAACCCACTGAAATATCGGTTCCTGCCGAGGAAGATACTACCAGAGTCATACCGATTGCCAGGATCGCCGCCTCTGTTCCGCGATTGAAAATATCAATCAGACGTCCGTACAGCACCCCGTTTTTAATCGTGACCGTGAAAAATGTAAGGGGCGCATTTCCGCATGCCATATCATAGATCACATTAATCAGCATGACGAGAATCATACTGAAAATCGGAAGAAACAGACGCTTCTGCGTTATTTTTTTCAAACTACTCATTGCTGTCACCTCCTGCAATCGCTTTCATGACGCTCATCTGGTTCATATCCGCTTCCTCAATCTCTCCCACCTTCGCGCCGTCCCGCAGAACTGCCATACGGTTGCAGGTACGAAGCATTTCCTCAATTTCAGACGAAATAAAGATCAGACTCTTTCCTTCCGCTGCGAGCTTCAGAACCAGCTTCTGAATTTCTGTTTTTGTACCAATATCAATGCCGCGGGTAGGCTCGTCCAGAATAAGGAACTCCGGATCTGTTGCCAGCCAGCGCGCCAGGATTACTTTCTGCTGATTACCGCCGGAGAGTTGTTTGATCAGTGTTTCACGGCTTGCCGTCTTAATCTGCAGCATTTCAATGTATTTGTCCGCAATCTCAATCTGCTTCGCCATCGGAATACGCTTCAGAATACCCGCCTTCGCCTGCAGGGCCAGAATGATATTTTCACGCACAGACAAATCTCCGATAATGCCCTCCGCTTTACGGTCATCCGGGAGAAGTCCCATCCCCAGATTCATGGCATCGATCGGATTCTTAATTTTTACTTCTTTTCCTTTCACCTTCAGGGTACCGGTCTGGGCTCTGTCCGCACCGTAAATTACACGGGCAAGCTCACTTCGCCCGGAACCAAGCAGACCTGTCAGGCCAATCACCTCGCCCTTGTGGATATCCAGATCAAACGGCCTGATTGTTCCCGCATGGCCCAGCCCCTTTGCCTCAATTACCAGCGGTTCTTTGCGTTTGTCGCCGCTTCCCTCCTGTTTAATAGAAGCAAGATCATCGAAATCCTTTCCCATCATAGCGGCAACCAGTTTTACACGCGGCAGCTCTTCAATGTTATATTCACCGACAAGCTGTCCGTTACGCAGCACCGTGATTCCATCGCAGACAGCATACACCTGCTCCAGGAAGTGAGTAACAAAGATAATACCCACACCCTTCGCCTTCAGACGGCGCATCATCGTGAACAGCTTTTCTACCTCGCGGTCGTCCAGAGAGGAAGTCGGCTCATCCAGAATCAGCACCTTGCTGTCCATGTCTACCGCACGCGCGATGGCGATCATCTGCTGCAGCGCCAGTGAATAATCTTCCAGATTTCTTGTCACATCAATGTCAAGCTCCAGCTCCTTCATCAGCTCCTCTGCCTGCCTGTTCATCGCTTTTCTGTTTACCGTACCGATTTTTGTCAGCGGCTCTCTGCCGATATACAGATTCTCTGCCACAGAAAGGTTCGGGCACAGGTTAACCTCCTGATACACAGTAGCAATTCCTTTATTCTGCGCATCCATTGTATCCTTATTTACGATTGGTCCGTTGAAGCCTTCCAGATAAATCTCTCCGGCTTCAAATTTGTTTACGCCGGTCAGACATTTGATCAGCGTAGATTTCCCGGCTCCGTTTTCTCCCATCAGCGCGCGTATCTCTCCCTTTTTCAGGGTAAGGCAGGCATGATCCAGCGCCTTCACGCCAGGAAATGTCATGCAGATTCCCTGCATTTTTAATACTACACCCGCTTCCAACACAATTCCTCCTTCCTCCGCCATAAAAAAGGAGGGGAGGTACCCATTTACTGGGATGCTCTCCCCTCCCGTTTCGTTCACATAATCCGAATTAACAAGTGGAAATTAGTATGCACGGCCTGCCAGGATTTCTTCTGTCATGGTTGTTGCATATTCGCTCTCAATACCCGGTGCACAGAAAGCTTCATCTGTGATGAGTGTGGTTGCTTCGAACTCTTCGCCGGCTTCCATCTTCTCGATAACACCTTTAACAGTCTCAGCCTGGATCGGATTGCACTCAACATCAAGGTTGAACTTGCCATCCAGTGTGTACTGAAGTCCATCATGTGTAGCATCGTAGGAGATAAGGATTACATCGCCGTCAACACCGTATGTAATACCAGCCGCATCCATTGCATCCATTGCACCGTATGCTTCGTTGTCGTTCTGGCAGACAACTACATTGAACTGTCCCTCATAGGACTTGATGAAGGATTCCATAACTGCCTGTCCGCCATCCTGTGTGAAATCGCCAGACTGAGAATCAAGCATTTCCCACTCCGGATGCTCTGCCATAACTTCTGCAAATCCATCAGTACGTCCGATTGCTGCAGATGCGCCTACAGAACCTTCGATCTGAAGAATCTTTGCTTCTGCGCCGTTAAGCTGTTCTGCCAGCCAGTTTCCTGCAGTAACGCCTTCGTCGTACGGAGCGGTTCCTACCCATGCATCATACATAGAAGCGTCTGCCTCGATCTCACGGTCAGCAATGATAACCGGGATGCCTGCATCCTGTGCTTCCTGAAGTACGGTATCCCATCCTGCGGACTGGATCGGAGCGATTACAATGTAGTCAAGTTCCTGTGTGATGAAATTACGAACTGCTTCAAGCTGCTTGGCATTGTCGTTGTCGCAGTCGATCAGAGACAGTTCATATCCGTTTTCTTCAGAAAAAACATTCTCATAATTCTGTGTGTTTGCTGTACGCCAGTCAGATTCATGTCCTACCTGTGCATAACCAACGGTGATCAGATCGCCCTCTGCGGAAACGCCTGCTACCATAGATGCAGCAATTGCTGTGCAGGACAGTACACTTAAAACTTTTTTGTTCATTTGAAAATCCTCCTGTTCTTTTTACGTTCTTTAGCCCTTCCGGCTATGATTGTAGTTTACACTTTTCCGAACCAAAAAGAAACAGAAGGATTTTCTAAAAGAGTACAAT
Source organism: Lachnospiraceae bacterium UBA7225 (assembly GCA_002473385.1). Taxonomy (GTDB): domain Bacteria; phylum Bacillota; class Clostridia; order Lachnospirales; family Lachnospiraceae; genus Marvinbryantia. Next base: position 18,827 of record DKTR01000037.1, on the reverse strand, counting down.
ATTTTTTGGTGATTTTGTATGTTTTTTCTTTAAAAGTTAGTTTTTTTTGGATAAAAGTTCGTTATTTATAGCAGGAATTTCCACACGGACCTCCGTTCCTTCCATAAAAATGCTGGAAATCCAGATCCCGTATTGTGCACCATAGTTCAGTTTTATCCGCTGGACGACATTAAAGAGGCCAAAGCCGGACGGGTCTTTGGAATCCGCCTGGTTTTTGCTCATTTCCCGCTGCACCTGCGCCAGACGCTCCCCCGTCATACCCTGCCCGTTGTCCTGTACCAGAAACACCAGCCTGCCTGATTCCAGGCGGCCGGTCACCCGGATACGCCCCTTCCCGCGTTTATTTTTGATGCCATGATAAAGCGCATTTTCCACGAGCGGCTGCAGCGTCAGCTTCAGAATCTGATAGCGGTACATTTCCTCCGGAATATCAATCTCATAATCCAGAATATCCTGATAGCGGAACTGCTGGATTTTCAGATAGCTGCGGATATGCGATTCCTCTTCCTGCACCGTAATGTAATCGCGCCCCTTGCTCAGAGTCGTCCGGAAAAAATCCGACAGCGCCGTCACCATCATGACAACCTGCTCCGTCTGGTTCGCCTCCGCCAGCCAGATGATCGTATCCAGCGTGTTGTACAGAAAATGCGGATTGATCTGCGCCTGCAGAAGCTTCTGCTCTGTTGCGCGCAGATTGAGCTGCTCCACGCGGATATCCTCGACCAGATTTCCGATGCGTTCGACCATCTGGTTGAAGCCCTCGCCAAGCTCTGCCAGCTCCTCATCGCTTTCTTCGAGCTTTGCGCGCACAGTAAAATCTCCGCGTCCCGCCTTTCTGGTCACCGTGCGGAGCTGCTGGATGCCGCTTGTAAGATGCCTGGTAATTTTTCTTCCAAGCAAAAGAGCGCCGGCAAGCACCGCCGCGCAGATCACAATACTGATCTGCAATGCCCGTGCCACATCCGCGCGAACGCCCTCGCGCAGCGCCTCCAGATTTGTTGCCTCATGATAAATATACTCCTGGATCTGCTCCTGGATAAGCTGTGTCAGAATGCGGATGTCCAGATCCAGGCGTTCCATGTTTTTGTCATACATGCCGCTGATCTGCGCGTCCTGCCTGATCTCCGTCACCATACCCTCCAGGGTGTCCAGCGACTTCAGTATTCTGCCGAGCTGGCCTTTCGTGTAATCCCCGTCCGCCTTTTCCAGCAGTTCCCGAAACGCCCTGCGCGCCTGTATGATCAGCCTGTCCGGGAGTTCCGTATCCACCAGCTCCGACGCACGCTCCGAATTCGCCACGATAACGTACATCGTGTAGTCCACATCCTCCTTGAAGCTGATATTGTACACATTTGCCTGCGTAATATTCGCTACAATCGCGTCATAGCGGTCAGAAAAACGCAGCACAAGAGAAAGCAGATACACTGCCACGATTGTCAGCGGTACAAAGCAGACCGCCAGCAGGATATTGATGCGTTTATTGAGCGAAGATCCTTTGTGCGTCATAGTTTCTACTCTTTCCTGCGGTTTTTATAGTCCTTCGGACTGCAGCCTACGAATTTCTTAAAAATATAGCTGAAATAATGTGAATCTTTATAGCCCACCTCATAGCCGATCTCCGCCGTGCGCATACTGGAGCACATCAGCAGCTCCTTCGCCTTATCCAGGCGCACCTGCGTCAGATATTCCACAAAAGTCTGCCCGGTCTCTGCACTGAAAATGGCGCTGAAATAACTGGGGCTGATGTTTACCTGGGAAGCCACCGTATTCAGCGACATATCTTCCCGCTGGTAGTTTTCCTGGATAAAGGCGCGCGCCTCCTCCAGCACAGCACTGTATTTTTTCATGGAATGGTGGTCGCGCAGCTTCAGTGTCTCCGCAAGCAGTCTGCCCGCCTGCTCCCGCATGCTTTCCGGCGAAGACGCCGCTGCTACTATCTCATTGATATCGCGGCAGCACTCCGGCAAATCATCTGTACTGATCTTCAGACCCGTCAGAAAATCCGTTGCCGTGAAATACAGATCCATCACCACATACTGACGGTACAGCATCGACTGGTAATTCTGTTCCCCGACATCCAGAAAATACTCATCCAGGAAATTATCTACTTCCTCCAGTGTACCGCTGCGCAAAAACTTGTCCACCAGTTCACGCTCCATTTTCTTTGAGCGCATGCTGCTGACGTCAATGCGGCTGTCGTCCCCACGATGCAGCCGGACAACGTCGGTAGAATACAGGATCTGGTTCGGCTCCGTAAAAAAGCGGCTGGCAAATGCCTTTCCTGCCTCCCGATAAGAGAGCGGGATATCGCCCAGACGGCGCACCACCGTGCCGATGCCTCCGAAATATTCCAGATCGGGATACCCGCTCACCAGCTCCGTAAGCTCTCTTCTGCATATATCCAGGCTTTCCTGCGCTTCCTCCCCTGACTGTCCTTTAATAAGAAATACCCATCCTTCCGAGCTTCGCTCAAAGGTAAGCACATTTTCCCAGCCTTCACTTATCTCCAGAATTTTATCCGACACCTCAATGGTGTCCTTGGAGCAGCCGGTGGAATCCCCGCCCTGCATGATTTTAAAAAGAAATACCAGATAAGCGGAAGCCGTAAAATCCATTCCGACCTTCTGTCCGCCCTCTAAAAGCTCGGCTGTCGTCAGCTTGTTCGCCGCCAGCGCGTTCCAGAGCTTCTGCTGCTCCAGATGGACATTTTCTTCCATCTCTTTTTGATAGCGCTCCATCATGCGGTCGTATTCCCGCTCCTTCTCAATGAGCGCGGCGACCTCCTTCACTGCTTCCAGAAGCTTAGCCGAACTGACCGGCTTTAAGAGGTACTGCGTGACGCCGATATTGATCGCCTGCTTCGCATAGTCAAATTCATTGTAACCGCTGAGGATCATAATTTTGATCTGCGGCATCTCCTTCTTGACAATGCGGCTGAGTTCCAGTCCGTCCATAAACGGCATTCTGATATCCGTGATCAGAATATCCGGTTTTTCCTTCTTTATAAGCGGATAGGCCAGCTCTCCGTCGCTGGCCTCTCCTACAAATTCAAATCCTTCTTTTGCCCATGGAATATTGTTTTTGATCCCATTGCGCATGACTACTTCATCTTCTACCAAAAATACCTTTAACATCTGTTATTTTCCCTGTCCGTAGTAAGCGTTTTCTCCATGCTTTCTGTAGTAATGCTTATCCTGCAGATCCTGCGGCGCCGGCTGCACCTGCGGGTTGATCATCTCGCAGCGCGCCGCCATCTTTGCCACTTCCTCCAGCACCACAGCATTATGAACCGCCTCGTGCCCGTCCTTTCCCCAGGTAAAGGGACCGTGATTTTTGCAGAGCACAGCCGGAACCGCCTCATAATCTCTGTCCCGGAAGCATTCTGCAATCAGCAGACCGGTATTTTTCTCATACTGCGTAAATTCATCCCCGGTGAGGCAGCGTGCACACGGCACCTCGCCATAAATGTAGTCCGCATGTGTCGTGCCGTAACAGGGGATACCGCGCCCTGCCTGTGCCCAGCTCGTCGCCCATGGGGAATGCGTATGTACCACACCGCCGATTTTTTCAAATGCCTTATACAGCTCCAGATGCGTCGCCGTATCAGAAGACGGATTATATTTACCCTCCACCTTATTGCCGTTCAGATCCATCAGTACCATATCATCCGGCGTAAGCTTATCATAATCCACACCGCTCGGTTTAATTGCAAAAATACCCGTCTCGCGGTCGATCTCACTGACATTTCCCCATGTAAAAGTCACCAGTCCATATTTCGGAAGCAGCATATTTGCTTCGTATACCCGTCTTTTCAGATCTTCTAACATTTTTCCACCTCGTCTGCGTATTTTATACGGTTTCCACCGCTGCGCGCTCTACTGCCAGCGCTTTGGTGTAGTTTTCGATAAACCGGTTGAAGCCTTCCACATCTGCCGCATCCGGTTTCAGCGTCTCGCCCTTCTGTCCTGCAAATACCTTATCGTTCAGATATGCGTCCAGCGTCTCGCCCTCTTCTTTGTTCTTCATATAGGCTGCCAGAAGCGCAATGCCCCAGGCGCCGCCCTCGCCTGCCGTCTCCATGCAGGTAACAGGAACGTTTGCCGCCGCAGCCATGATGCTCTGTCCGACACCTTTCGTCTTAAACAGACCGCCGTGTCCCATCAGCTCATCCAGTGCAACATGCTCCTGCTCAAAGAGGATATCCATGCCAATCTTCAGCGCTGCCAGAGAGCTGTACAGATGGGTACGCATGAAGTTTGCCAGATTAAATCTGGCATCCGGTCTGCGTACAAACAGCGGACGTCCCTCGTCGAAGCCTGTTACCGGCTCGCCTGAGAAGTAGCACCAGGACAGCAGACCTCCGCAGTCTTTATCTCCCTCCATTGCCTTGTTGTACAGTGCTGAGAATAATTTATTCATATCGACTTCCATGCCAAGGGTTTCCATAAATTCACGGAAGATGCCCACCCATGCGTTAAGGTCGGACGTACAGTTGTTGCAGTGTACCATCGCCACCAGGCTGCCGTCCGGCGTGGTAACAAGATCCAGCTCCGGGTATGCCTTCGACAGCTCTTTTTCCAGAACCACCATGGCAAACACCGAAGTACCCGCAGAAACATTTCCGGTGCGCTGCTTTACACTGTTAGTCGCCGCCATGCCGGTGCCGGCGTCGCCCTCTGCCGGGCATACCGGGATACCTGCCTGCAGTTTTCCGCTCACATCCAGAAGCTTTGCACCCTCCGCTGTCAGCGTGCCCGCATGCTCGCCTGCCACCAGTACCTTCGGCAGGATGTCGCGCAGCTTCCACGGGAAGTTTTTATCCGCCACCAGCGCATCAAATTTCTGCACCATCGTTTCGTCGTAATCCTTTGTACCCGGATCGATCGGGAACATACCGGACGCGTCGCCCACACCGAGCACCTTCTCGCCTGTCATCTGCCAGTGAATATAACCCGCCAGCGTGGTAAGGTAGGTAATGTCCTTTACGTGCTCCTCCCCGTTTAAGATTGCCTGATAGAGATGTGCAATACTCCATCTCTGAGGAATATTATAGTTAAACAGATCGAACAGTTTTCCCGCAGCTTCGCCCGTCATGGTGTTCCGCCATGTACGGAACGGCACCAGCAGTTCATCCTGGCTGTTAAATACCATGTAACCATGCATCATCGCGGAAAATCCGATAGCACCGATGTTTGTCAGCTCCAGGCCGTACTGTTTCTTCACGTCTGCTGCCATGTCTGCGTACGCGTCCTGCAGCCCCGTCCAGATATCGTCCAGAGTGTATGTCCAGATATTATTTTCCAGACGGTTTTCCCATTCGTGACTGCCCGCTGCAACCGGATTGCTCTCCGAATCGATCAGAACCGCCTTGATTCTGGTCGAACCGAACTCGATACCGAGCGCTGTTTTTGCATTCTGTATATCTTCTTTAATAAGATTGATTTCTCTGCTCATGATTTTGTTTCCTCCTGATATCAAAATAGGATACGCTGTGCGCCGTCGTGATACAGGGCGTATTTCAGCCGGCGCACCTTCGCGTCTTAGCGGTACACGATGCTGCCAAGCTGCAGATCCCGCTTAAAATTGCGGATAGTGGTATCTTTGTCAATGTAAACTGCCTCGATGCCCATAGCAGCTGCCCAGTCGCCCATCTGCTCCGCCGTCAGATCGTAGCTGAATGCGGTGTGATGTGCGCCGCCCGCCAAAATCCACGCCTCTGCGCCGGTTTTCAGATCCGGCTGCGGTGTCCAGAATGCAGTGGCAACCGGAAGCTTCGGCATCGGTTTTTCTACCTTCTTGCACTCCACCTCATTGATGATCAGACGGAAACGGCTGCCCAGATCGATCAGAGATGTAGCAATTGCCGGACCGGTCTTGGAGGTATATACCAGGCGCGCCGGATCTTCACGGTCGCCCATGGAAAGCGGACACACCTTAATGCCGATCGGACCGTCCGCCACCGACGGGCACACCTCCAGCATATGCGCCTCCAGAATGCCTTCCTTGCCCGGCACCAGATTGTATGTATAGTCCTCCATAAAGGATGTACCCTTTGGATTTTTTACGCCTGCCGTCATAATCTTCATCAGACGCACCATCGCTGCCGTCTTCCAGTCGCCCTCGCCGCCGAAGCCGTAGCCCTTTTCCATCAGACGCTGGATGGCAAGTCCCGGAAGCTGCTTCAGCGCGCCGAGATCACCAAAGTGCGTAACGATCGCCTGACAGTTTTTCTCCTCCAGGAATTTTTCAAACCCGATCTCAATACCAGCCTGCACCGCCACGTGCTGCTTAAATTCCTGCGGATCTCTGCCCTCCAGAATAATATCATATTTGCTGTAGTATTCCTCAACGAGCGTGTCAATCTCGCCCTGCGGAACTGCCGCGACATACTCTGCGATCTCATTCACCGGATAAGCGTCAATCTCCCATCCGAATTTAATCTGCGCCTCAACCTTATCGCCCTCCGTCACGGCAACATTTCTCATATTGTCGGCGATACGGCACACGCGGATATGGCTGCTCTCCATAATGCCGATAGCGGTCAGCATCCAGGACGCGATCTTCTCCTGCACGTCGCGATCCGCCCAGTAACCAACAATCACCTTCCGCTCAATGCCCATACGGGATACGATATGCCCGTATTCACGGTCGCCGTGCGCCGACTGGTTTTCGTTCATGAAATCCATATCGATGGTATCATACGGAATCTCACGGTTAAACTGTGTGTGGAAATGCATAAGCGGTTTCCGGAATTCCTGCAGTCCCAGAATCCAGGATTTTGCCGGAGAAAACGTGTGCATCCAGGTAATCACTCCCGCACAGTTCTCATCCGCATTCGCTTCATTAAATGTTTTGCGGATCAGTTCATTCGTAATCAGCGTGGGTTTCCAGATAATTTCATACGGAAGCACACCCGATTTGTTTAATTCCTCTACTATCTTTCTGGAATGCTCCGCTACATGCGCCAGGCACTCATCCCCATACAGATCCTGGGAGCCTGTGCAGAACCAAAACTTATAATCCTTTGCTGCCTTCATTTTTACCCTCCTGTAAACATATGATATTATTTAGTATACACCGAAAGTGGCAGCCACTACAAGCTATGTTTTATAGATTTTTGTTGAATATTTTATTTTCGTTAGAATTTAACCTCTCTTTGCATGCATACCAGCCACTGGCTGACCGTGTCAGAATACAGCTCCAGCCCGTCGGTTTTCACGGCATGGATGACATCGGCGTAAGCCGTCTCTACAAACTCTGCAATGCAGTTCTCTTTCTTCAGCACGTAGCTTTCATTAAAAATGACGCCCTCATCCTTTTCAAAGACAGCGGCATAGAACACGCCGGATTCCACAAGATCCTGGAAAAAATGACTGCCGTAGGAAAGCTCCGGCATCAGATTCCCTTCCTGGTATGCTATCTCACAGATAGCGCTCATATGGCAGATTTCCGTAAAGTGTACAGGAACACCGAGTGAAGTGGTCGAGGTGCCCCAGCGCCCTGGTCCCGCCAGAAGCACCTGCTCCTCCTTTAAAATCCGGTTCAGTTTTCCAATCACACGCGCCACCGTGTAGCGCTCCTGCTCCGGCAGCGCCAGATACGCCTTCGCCTTCACGAAAATCACATAATGAATCGGGATGCGCACATTACCGCCCATAAAATTGCCGTGTGTGGCAAAGAAACACTCTGCCTTTTCCGTAATCTCCGGGATTTCCACCGTCCTGCCAAGTCCCCGTGTCTGCAGCGGACGACACTGCAGCAGATTAATCTTATAATTTCCTTCTCTATCAAAATTCGCCGCAAACTCAATGTCCACCGGGTAATCATAAACTTCGGAGAGCCGTTTCAAAATGCGCCGCATATTCTCAGGAAAATCCGTGTATTTCAATAATCTGTTGAAATTCATAATATGAAGATTGCGCGTTCTTCTGCCCATCTCCTGCAGCCAGCGCATGGTATCAAAATCCAGCGAGGAAAACAGATTTTTATTTGTCCTGATGTCCATGGCGAGAATTTCATCCACGTCCTTGTGCGTCCACTCATTCGTGCCGGTATCCAGCAGATCAACATAATGCTGGGAAAACTTCCGTTCATCGCCGTAAGAAATCAGCGGCGGACGCCCCGGATCATCCAGGGAGACAATACGCGGATAGTCGCCCTCTATGCGGTCCACCGCCCGCGTGCCAAGCCCGAATACCAGACGGATCATGCCCGCGTCCATATCAATGGACGGATCCCAGACATATAAATTAGAAGAATTCCCCACCCCCGCCACATGCGGGAAAAAATATTTTCCATAGTAATCGCCGGATACGCGCTGGATCAGCAGCGCCATCTGCTCATCCTTATCCCAAAGCCCGCGGTTCATGCGGTAATTAAGAGCATCCTCATTCATCGTGCTCGCGTAGACCTGTTTAACGGCACGTTCAAACGCTTCATAGCGTTCCTCCAGCGTCCCCTGATTTACACAGAATACACTGTCATACTTCCCGGCAAAAGCATTTCCAAAATTATCCTCCTGCAGAGAGCTGGAGCGCACAATGATCGGCGCCTGTCCGAAGTGCTCCAGCATCGCTTTAAATTTTTCCACCAGATATTCCGGAAACCGCCCCGCGCGCATCTTTTCCTGCAGCGGCTTTGCATACTCATAGTAGCCCTCCCTGGATTTCTGCAGGGTGCGCAGCCGCCAGCAGTCGTTGTGTACAATATACGTATAGAACACATCAGCACCCATATAAAAGGAATCATGAACTTCCAGAAGGCGCGAGAAATTATATTCCCTGTCCTTTTCCAGAATTTTGCGCGCCAGAAACATGCCGACTGCCTTGCCGCCGATGCGTCCGGTACCCAGCTCCCGCGATTTAATATTAAGCAGATCGCGCAGGGAGAGATATTCCCGGCACAGCCCGACGATCGGATTATCCTCGCCGACGATCAGCCGCAGAAGCAGCTCTTTTGCATTTTTCTGCTCCTGTGCAGAGCCGGAAAGCTTCATGGAAGCCTCCTGAAACACTACGTCCCAGTAATCGGTGCGGTTGCGGTCCAGACTGAAATGCGAAAACAGCGCCGCCGTCTCCGAACTGGACGTGATCGTCTTTGCCGTCTCCCCGGAAATCAGATGAGGCAGAAACATCGTCTCTGATTTGCGCTGCCAGACCTTTAAGGGATGCAGATAGTAGTTGCCGCCCACGTTATACAGATCCAGCAGCACCTGCGTCGTGTCGCGGATGCGCGAAATGGTGTGCTCCGTATGCGAATCCCGGATCAGTGCAAAATATGCCACTGTGTTCAGCTCATACAGATACGGACACGTCACGCGGAAAAAATTTCCGATCATCAGGTCCGAGTACCAGTATTTCACCAGATCCGTCAGACAGTCAAAAATATAAAATGCATCCACGCCAATTTCCTTAATAATATGATGCACCTTCATGGCAAAATGCTCAAATCCCAGCTCTGCATGGATTGTATGTACCTGCACGCCTGCCCCTTCCCTGATGACCGGCTCATGCGCCCCGAAGCGTATATAATGAATTTCACGCCCGTCCCGCTTTGCCTGCTCCAGATACTGCGAAACCACGCTGCAGTAATCTGATACCGCGTCCACCTGCCACACGACGTTATCGCCCATACGCAGCATGTCGATTACCTCATCCATCCCCTTATTTCCTGTGCTCACTCGGTCTGCATCTGTATAAATCCTCATATAAATCCCCCTTTATATCACAAAAAGGACCGTACAGATCTCCTTTGATCTGTCTGGTCCTTTTCTTCTTATTATATCTATGCTTTCTTAATTACCTGGTTTCCCGGATTCTCTCCGAACGTTACTTGCAAAGCTCCGCAACGACCTGGTTGATCACCTTGCCGTCCGCTTTTCCTTTCATCTCAGCCATGACTGTTTTCATAATCATGCCCTTATTCTTTGTTGCAAGCAGCTCCGCATATTTTTCCTCCAGAATAGCCTTAACCTCCTCCGCGGAAAGCAGCTTCGGCGCGTAAGAGGCAATCACATCGTAGCGGAACTGATACTCCGCCTTCAGCTCAGCCCTTTCTGCCGGGCAGGTGTCGATCTGCTCTTTCACCGTTTTCATTTCCTTCAGGATCACCTGGTCAACCATCGTCTCCGGTATATCCTCCCGGCAGCCTGCATCGATGCCGGCTTTTTTCACCGCAGAGACAAGCGAGGAAATCGCATCTTTGCGCGGTTTATCCTTCGCCTTCATCGCCGCGATCATATCCTTCTGTAATGTAGCCAATTCCATTTTCATACACCTCTTTCAAATATTACTGCCACTATTTTACTACATCAAAATTGATTTTGCAACGCCATCTCACAGTGCTTCCTTCATGTTGCGGATATATTCTTTTACATGCGGCATGCAATCTTTCCCATACTGTCCACAGATACGCACAATCGCGCTTCCCACGATCGCCCCGTCCGATAATGCTGCCATTTCCGCCGCCTGCTCCGGCGTGGAAATTCCAAAACCGACCGCGCAGGGAATATTCTTCGTTTCTTTCACAAGTTTTATCATACTTCCCACATCCGAGGTGATTTCTGAGCGCACACCCGTCACTCCCATAGAAGATACACAGTACACAAAGCCGCTGGCACCGGCTGCGATCCGGCGGATACGCTCATGTGAAGTCGGCGCGATCAGTGAAATAAAATCCAGTCCGTACTTTCTGCACACGGTATCAAACTCTTCCTTTTCCTCATAAGGCACATCCGGTAAAATCAGACCGTCCATGCCAATTTCTGCCGCTGTTCTGATAAAACGCTCCGTACCTGTTTCTGCCTCTGTTCTGACAGAATGCCCCGTACCTGTTTCTGCCGTGCAATCCTCCTGCACTTTCCGATATCCATACGAAAACACCACGTTCGCATATGTCATAAACACCATCGGAATATCTGTTTTTTTGCGGATACTGCGCACCATATCAAAAATACCGTCCGTCGTCACTTTGTTTGTTAACGCGCGCAGATTCGCCGCCTGTATCACCGGGCCCTCTGCTGTCGGATCGGAAAACGGAATGCCAAGCTCGATCAGATCCGCACCCGCTTCCTCTGCCGCATACACAAGCTGCTCCGTAATGTCCAGCGACGGATCGCCGCAGGTGATAAATGGAATAAATGCTTTGCCATTTTCAAATGCCCTCTGAATGTTACTCATGAATATCCTCCCCTCTGTATCTGGCAATTGCCGCACAATCCTTGTCCCCTCTTCCGGACAGATTAATAACAATGATCTGGTCTCTGCGCATTGCCGGCACAAGTTTTCTTGCATAGGCAACAGCATGAGCGCTCTCGATTGCCGGAATCACACCCTCCATTTTTGACAGATATTCAAAAGCGTCCACCGCCTCATCGTCGGTAATGGCAACATATTGCGCCCGTCCTTTATCGTAAAGGTCTGCATGCTCCGGTCCGATGCCCGGATAATCCAGCCCGGCAGAGATAGAATATACCGGTGCGATCTGTCCGTATTCGTCCTGACAAAAATAAGATTTCATGCCGTGGAAAATACCGGGCCGCCCGGTTGCGATCGTAGCTGCTGTCTCCGCGGTATTGATACCGCGCCCTGCCGCCTCGCAGCCGATAAGCTGCACCTCTTTGTCCTCAATAAAATGGTAGAATGCTCCGATGGCATTAGAACCGCCGCCCACACAGGCAAGCACCGCATCCGGAAGTTTTCCTTCCTTTTCCAGAATCTGCTGCTTTATTTCCTTTGAAATGACCGCCTGAAAATCCCGCACGATCGTGGGAAACGGATGTGGTCCCATGCAGGAGCCGAGCACATAATGTGTATCTTCCACGCGGTTCGTCCACTCACGCATCGTCTCAGAAACAGCATCCTTCAGAGTACCGGTCCCGGAGGTGACCGCGTGTACCTCCGCGCCGAGCAGGCGCATGCGGTAGACATTCAGTGCCTGACGCTTTGTATCCTCTTCGCCCATGAATACCTCGCACTCCATGCCCATCAGCGCCGCCGCTGTCGCTGTAGCAACGCCATGCTGTCCGGCGCCCGTCTCGGCAATCACGCGGGTCTTTCCCATCTTCTTTGCCAGCAGTACCTGTCCGAGTACGTTATTGATTTTGTGCGCGCCCGTATGGTTCAGATCCTCTCTTTTCAGATAAATTTTTGCCCCGCCCAGATCCTCTGTCATGCGCTGTGCATAGTACAGACGCGAAGGTCTGCCCGCATAATCATTCAGAAGCTGTGTCAGCTCCTGCTGAAATTCCGGATCATTTTTATAATGATTGTAGGCGGTCTCCAGCTCCAGAACCGCATTCATCAGCGTTTCCGGAATGTACTGCCCGCCATGTCTTCCAAATCTTCCTGTGCTCATCTGCTTCTCTCCTTCTATTATCATATGGTATCTGTGATATTCCGGTTCACCGACCGTACCGCGGCAGCCGCCTCCAGTATTTTTTCGCGGTCCTTATATCCGTCTGTCTCTACTCCGCTTGATAGATCAAGCGCCCACGGGTGCAGCTTCTCTGCCGCCTGCATCATATTGTCCGGCGTAAGCCCGCCTGCCAGTATCCACGGACGGTAAATGTCCCGAACCAGGCGCCAGTCAAAACGTTCTCCGGTACCCCTGCCATTATCCAGCAGAATGTAATCTGCTGTACTCTGCGCCGCCCGCTTTGCATCCTTTTCACTGCGGACAGTAAATGCCTGAATCAGCCTGCCGTCTGTCAGTGTCCGCAGCCGCTTCAGATACGATTCATCCTCATTTCCATGAAGCTGTGCCAGAGATATCATTCCTTCGTTCAGAAGCTGTGCAACCAGACATGGTGATTCATTTACAAACACCCCGACCGGTAGCACCGTATCCTCCAGACGGTCACGAAGCTGTGCAAGCTGCCGAGGCGTCACACTCCGGCGGCTCTTCGGATAATTCACCACAAATCCGGCAAAATCCGGCCGCGCCTCATTTACAATCTCAATATCACACGGTCGGCTCAGACCACAGATCTTCAGTCTGACTGCCGCATTTTTTCCATCACATATTGTTATCATCACACACTGCTCCTGCTACATATTTGCCGTGCCGCATATCCTTTTCATCACACACTGCTCCATCATACAACGCTTCCACGCAATGTATCCAGCATCGCCTTTTTATCCTCTGCCCGCATCAGCGTCTCCCCGATCAGCACAGCATCGGTTCCATCCCGGCGCAGCGCCGCGATATCCTGCGCTGTCTTTATCCCGCTCTCAGATACAAACAGTACATCCTCCGGCACCATCTCCCGCAGCCTGCGGCTCTGCATGATATCTACCCGGAAATTTTTCAGATTCCGGTTATTGATACCCAGAATTTTCGCATCTGCCGCCAGGGCGCGGGTAATTTCTTCCCCGGTATGCGCTTCTGCCAGTGCCGACATACCAAGCTCTGCGGCAAGCTGCCCATACGCCTTCAGCTGCCCGTCATCCAGTATGGCACAGATAAGCAGAACCGCTGATGCTCCCAGCGCTTTTGCCTGGTAAATCATGTATTCATCTACCGTAAAATCCTTGCGCAGCACCGGGATACTCACCTGTGCTGCAATTTCCTCTAGATATGCGTTCTTTCCCAGAAACCAGTACGGCTCTGTCAGGCAGGAAATGGCAGCAGCTCCGGCTGCCTCATATTCTTTTGCAATCTGCAGATACGGAAAATCCTCCGCGATAATCCCCTTTGACGGAGACGCTTTTTTCACTTCGCAGATAAATGAAATGCCCTCCGCAGCCAGCGCCTTCTCAAATGACGGGCGTTCCCTGCAGAACGATGTGACCACATCATCTCCCGGCTGTCCGGCACTCTTTGCTCCCGTTTCCGTCTGCCTGCGGTGCAGTACCTCTTCTGCCATCCTGCGCATAGTTTCCGGGGATATATAGCGTTTTTCCTCTATAATCCGCTCTTTTGTCTTCGCCGCAATTTCATCTAAAATATTCATATGTTACTCTTTTCCACAAATTCTTCCAGCTTTTTCAGCGCTGCTCCATTATCAATCAGTTTCTCCGCCATATGCACGCCTTCCTGCATAGTCTGCGCCTTTCCGGCGATGTAAAGCGCCGCTCCGGCATTTAAGCAGACTGCACAGCGCTTTGCTCCGCGCTCGGTTCCATTTAAAATATCTTTTGTGATCTGTGCATTTTCCTGCGGGGTTCCGCCCACCAGCTCTTCTTTACTGCAGCGCGCATACCCAAACTGCTCCGGCGTGATCTCATAAGACTGGAACCAGCCGTCGCGGATCTCACATATGCTGGTCGGTGCACACATAGATATCTCATCCAGCTTTTCCTGCCCGTACACGACCATACCCCTTTTTACGCCAAGCTTTGCCATTACCTGCGCCAGCGGCTCCACAAGGCTTTCGTCGTAAACACCCATCAGCTCCATGTTTGCACCTGCCGGGTTGGAAAGCGGTCCGAGGATATTAAATACGGTGCGGATGCCAAGCTCGCGCCGGATCGGCGCAACGTATTTCATGGCTATATGATAGTTCTGCGCAAACAGGAAGCAGATACCGATTTCTTTCAAAAGCTCCGCACTCTTTTCCGGTGAAACCGCAATGTTCACGCCCAGCGCTTCCAGCACGTCTGCCGCGCCCGATTTTGAGGATGCTGCGCGGTTGCCGTGTTTGGCCACCGGCACGCCGCCCGCTGCGATCACAAGCGATGCTGTAGTTGAAATGTTGAAGGAATTCGAGCCATCGCCGCCGGTCCCGACAATTTCCAGCACATCCAGCTCATGCAGAAGCTTAATGCAGTGCGCCCGCATTCCCGCTGCCGATGCCGTGATTTCGTCGATTGTTTCTCCCTTCAGAGAGAGCGCTGTCAGATATGCCGCTTTCTGCACATCCGTTGCCTCCCCGCCCATAATCTCGTTCATCACAGCTTCCGCCTGCCCGTAGGTCAGATCCTGCTTCTTCGATAATGCAATAATCGCTTCTTTGATCATACCTTTTTCCTTCCTTTCGCAATATTTACAAAGTTTTGTATGATTTTTAATCCTTCCGGCGTCAGAACCGACTCCGGATGAAACTGTACGCCATATACCGGATAATCCCGGTGCTGCACTGCCATAATTTCGCCGTCCTCCGTCTGTGCGGTGATGATCAGTTCCGGCGGCAGACTATCTTTTTCCGCCGCAAGCGAATGATACCTTGCTACCTGCACAGGGCTTTTCAATCCCTCAAACAACGGCGATTTCCCGGTCAGCTCAGCCTGTGAGGTCTTTCCATGCATCAGCTTCTTTGCGTAGGAGACCACTCCGCCAAATGCCGTACAGATTGCCTGATGTCCGAGACAGACACCCAGAACCGGAACCTTATCTTTAAAGTACCGGATAGCTTCCATACAGATACCCGCATCCTCCGGGCGTCCTGGTCCCGGTGAGATAACGATTGCCTCCGGATGCATCTCTTCTATCTGTTCGATGCTGTATGCATCGTTGCGGATGACTTTCATATCCGGTTCCACGCTTCCGATATACTGTACAAGGTTGTAGGAAAAGCTGTCGTAATTGTCAATCAGTAAAATCATTCCAATCCCTCCTGTGCTGCCAGAACTGCCTGCACCACTGCCTTTGCCTTATTGCAGCATTCCTGGTACTCTTTCTCCGGCACACTGTCTGCCACGATTCCCGCGCCGGACTGCACACAGATTTTTCCGTTTTTCTTATATACCAGCCGGATACCGATGCAGGTGTCCAGATTTCCGGTGAAATCCAGATACCCGACTGCACCTCCATAAATCCCCCGCTTTCTGCCTTCCAGCTCCCGGATGATCTGGCAGGCGCGGATCTTCGGCGCTCCCGCCAGTGTTCCCGCCGGAAGAATGGAGTCCACAGCATCCACCCCGTCTTTATCTTCACGGATCCGCCCGGACACAGTGGAGCCAATGTGCATAACGCAGGAAAAGCGCTCGATGCTGCAATATTTTTCCACCTTCACACTGCCCGGCCTGCTGATACGCCCGATATCATTTCTGCCAAGGTCTACCAGCATGTTATGCTCTGCCAGCTCCTTCTCATCCTGCAAAAGCTCTTCCTCCAGCTTCAGATCCTCTTTCTCTGTCTTTCCCCGCGGTCTTGTTCCGGCAAGCGGGAAAGTGTAGAGTTTTCCGCTCTCCAGCTTCACCAGTGTCTCCGGCGATGCCCCGGCAATTTCCACATCATCACTTGAAAAATAAAACATGTATGGCGAGGGGTTGCTTGTGCGCAGCACCCGGTAAGTATCAAACAGGCTGCCCTGGGCTCTTGCTGTCTGCGGATTGGAAAGCACTACCTGGAAAATGTCGCCCTCGTGAATATAATGCTTCGCCCTTTCCACCATCTGCGTATACCGCTCCCGGGAAAAATCCGGCTTCAGTTCTTCCTTCAGCTTCAGCGGACGGAACACTGCCTTCGCCCCGCTGTTCAAAAGGTCTGTCATTTCTGCAAGCTCCTTCTCTGCCTTCTGCCAGGATCCGTCTATGTCTGCGGTATCCACACCCGTGATCAGCACAAGCTTCTGCCGGTAATGGTCAAACACAAGCGCCTTCGTGAACAGCATCAGATCCATATCCCGGAAATCCTCATCCCCTGAGGCGGCGGGCTGCAGAACCGGCTCCGCGTATTTTAAATAATCATAAGAAAAGTATCCCACCATCCCGCCGGTAAACGGCGGCATCCCTGCTATTTGGGGACTTTTGTATTTTTTCAGGATTTCCCTGATAAATTTCCCCGGATGCGTTGCCGTATATTCCTCCTGAATGTCAAATTCTTCCGATACTGCCCCGCTGCACGTAACGTCCCCGGCTTCTGCCTCTTCCCGTTTTCTGCGGATGCATACCTTCCCATCCGTACAGGTCAGCTCCATCACCGGCTCATAACCCAGTATGGAATACCTGCCCCACTTCTGATCGTTTTTTGCGCTTTCCAGCAGGTAACAGTGCCTGCTCGCCGCACGCAGCGTCCGCATCACTTCCACCGGTGTAAAACGGTCAGCATACAACTCCCGGCTCACCGGAATCTGCCGGTAATCACCCGACGCAGCAATTTCTTTTATTTTCTCTAACCCAGGATACATCATCAGAAGCTCCTTTCTCACTCTTCTTATGCAGGACAGGCTCATTATCCGCTTGTGCAGAGCAGGCTCGCAGAGTTCCTCTGCTTGCTGTCGCGATATTCGCCGGATAGAAACTTCTCTGAACGTTACGCTCCTGCTGCCGGAATACTCCTATTCCAGTGAGCGCAGCAGATAACCGCCTGAAATGCAAGCATTTCTCCCGGTATCTGCTGTGCTCACGAGAACGCAAGCGTTCTCGTCAGCAGCCAGATACCGCCAGATCGTTTCTGCCCGGCTCATTATTCACGCAAAAAACCCGCCCATGACAGAATATTCTTCTGTCAAGGACGGGTATCATTTCACTTTTCCCGCGGTGCCACCCTGATTCACAGTTTGCCCATGCGCTCTGCAAGATACTAACATATCTCCGGCAACTAACGTATGCCCTCACGTCGCAGAATACTAAGGATACTCCCTTTCCCTGCGCCCTCGGCGGTCCATTTGGCAGCCTGCATTTCCATCCGGCTCTCACCTGCCCGGACTCTCTGTGCGCGCACAACTGCTTTGATCTCCGCTTCAGCGGTTTAAAGTATTAAGTTGCTGTTAGTATATGCTTTAAAAAAGAATTTGTCAAGGAATATTTTATTATTGCCGTTATGGCTGGTGTAGTTTAGTTCTGATAGATTTTTGAGAGTACCTCTGTCGTTACATTAATAATATTTTCTCGTTCTTATATATCATTTATAAGGGATACTTTGTCAAAAGCATCTTTTACAGAATTTCTCATAAAGGATTCCTTTCCTTACATTTTTGCTTATAAATCTCTTTCAAATCATCAATGGCCATTGTAACGTCAAAAGTATGGAAACCAAGCCAGCATTCACTCATTGTTTTGGCATCAGCGATTTTAAATATTTCATGACTATATTCACCCGTGTAGTAATGCCAGTAACGATAAGTATATCCTATCCAATACATTATTTCCGAAGCATAAGTTATGCCAGCCTTTTTAAGCCCCCCGACTTCATCATTTAGTTCCTCAAGAATATATTCCTCGCCCGCCCATTGTAAGCGATCATAAACGTCATCAAGAGCAACAGCAGTTTTGCTGTTCATAAAAGATTTTATAAACGATGGGCAATCCAATCCGGTTGTCAGAGCAAGTTCAAATAACCGGCCTTGTATATCGCAGAGTTGACGCTTTTCCAGAGAAAGACTTTCCATTTTATTCACCTGCCTCTAATATTTCATCAAAAAACCGGCCTTCACGACGATATTTCCGACAGATTTCCTCTGCCATTGCAATGCCTTTTGAACGGTTGGCTTCACTTTCTTGTTTTAGCTTATCCCGATCATTCTCGGTAAGTACTTGCTCATCAAGAATTTTTATTTTTTCGCAAGCCTTTTCTGTTAAAGCTACGTATTGCTTACCAAGCTTCAATGCCGAAAGGCTATTAATCAGTGCCATATCAGTAATTTCTCCATTGAAAAAACGATCTAGGACAACGAACATTCTATCGTTAGCAATATAGCCAATAATCATGTCACAGTCTTTGTTTAAATTTGCAAAACGATTATAGATAGTTGAATGTCTTACAGATTCCATTTTTCCTCGATTGTATGCAACTAACAACGCCCAATCTAATCCCACTTCTACATCAAGAATTTTAAGATCTGATAGATCGGCACTTAGCGTATATATTCTGGCATCAGGATAATTGCAAATTAGCGTAAGTGGCTGAGTTCGGTCAGTTCCCATATAAAATCCTTTTCCAAAATC
>DKTR01000013.1:26602-26907 GCA_002473385.1 Lachnospiraceae bacterium UBA7225 | reverse complement strand
ATCGGCCTTGTTATCCCTGAGCTGAACGGCAAGCTCATCGGTTCCGCACAGCGTGTTCCCACCCCTACAGGCTCCACCACGATCCTGGTAGCGGTTGTTAAGGGCGAGGTTACCAAGGAAGGCATCAATGCTGCAATGAAGGCTGCCGCAACAGAGTCCTTCGGCTACAATGAGGATGAGATCGTATCCTCCGACGTAATCGGAAGCACCTACGGCTCCATCTTTGACGCAACCCAGACCATGGTTTCCAAGATGGAAGACGGTAACTCTCTGGTACAGGTTGTTTCCTGGTATGACAATGAGAA
>DKTR01000013.1:14210-26288 GCA_002473385.1 Lachnospiraceae bacterium UBA7225 | reverse complement strand
TGGTATGACAATGAGAACAGCTATACTTCCCAGATGGTTCGTACCATCAAGTATTTCAGCGAGCTGGCATAATGTGAGAGGAATCCCTGAGTCTCTGGAGACAGCGGCTGAGAATATCTGAATCTCACAGGGAGGAATGCAGGCAAATGTGTCCGCGCAGGGCGGCATTCTTCCACGAGTGACGACCTTGAGGGGGTCCGGTCTTATGGACCGGGCTCCTTTTTTTCAGTGAAGCCTGTGTCTGGCAGATGGTTCTGCAAAATGGCTCAGGCAAATGGTTTTAAATGTAAGTATATGCTTATGTGACTGCAAATCTATTCGGGATGTGGTATATACTGCGGACCGCCAGAATTTATAGTGGTGTCCCCGGGAAAGTACCTGGCTGGCAGGTCTAAAAGTCACTGCTTAAGGCAGTGACTTAGTCGGGTTGTACTGCAAATTGAATCGGTGCGCAGTATAAATTGATTATGTAAGATGGAGGTTTTAAGAAAAATGGGCTTGAACAAGAAATCCGTTGATGACATCAACGCAAAAGGCAAGAGAGTTCTGGTAAGGTGTGACTTTAACGTTCCTCTGAAGAACGGCGAAATTACTGACGAGACACGTATCGTGGCTGCACTGCCTACGATTCAGAAGCTGATTAACGACGGCGGCAAGGTAATCCTCTGCTCCCATTTAGGCAAAGTTAAGAACGGCCCCAACGAAGGCGAGTCCCTGGCTCCCGTGGCAAAGAGGCTGTCCGAGAAGCTGGGCAAGGAAGTGGTATTCGTTTCCGACTACAATGTAACCGGAGAAGCTGCCACCAAGGCCGTAGAAGGCATGAAGGAAGGGGATGTGGTCCTGCTTCAGAACACCCGTTTCCGCGGCAAGGAAGAGACCAAGAACGGCGAGGAGTTCAGCAAGGAGCTGGCTGACCTGGCTGACCTGTATGTATGCGATGCTTTCGGTTCCTCCCACAGAGCACATGCTTCCGTTGAGGGCGTTACCAAATTCATTACCGCAAAGGGCGGCGAGAATGCTGTAGGATACCTGATGCAGAAGGAAATCAACTTCCTGGGCAATGCTGTAGAAAATCCGGTAAGACCGTTCGTGGCAATCCTCGGCGGTGCAAAGGTTGCGGATAAGCTGAATGTTATCTCCAATCTTCTGGAAAAATGTGATACGCTCATCATCGGCGGCGGCATGGCTTACACCTTTTTGAAAGCAAAAGGATATGAAGTGGGTACCTCACTGGTAGATGACGAGAAGATTGACTATTGCAAGGAAATGATGGAGAAAGCGGAGAAGCTCGGCAAGAAGCTGCTGCTTCCGGTTGACACCACCATCGCAAAAGAATTCCCGAATCCGATCGACGCAGAGATTGAAGTATCTGTAGTAGATTCCGATGCAATTCCGGCTGATATGATGGGACTGGATATCGGAACGAAGACAGCAGAGCTGTACGCAGATGCTGTAAAATCTGCAAAGACTGTTGTATGGAACGGCCCGATGGGTGTATTCGAGAACCCGATTCTTGCGAAAGGAACTATTGCAGTGGCAAAATCCCTGGCAGAGACGGATGCAACCACCATCATCGGCGGCGGCGATTCTGCAGCAGCAGTTAATCAGCTTGGCTTTGGTGATAAGATGAGCCACATTTCCACAGGCGGCGGTGCTTCCCTCGAATTCCTCGAAGGAAAAGAGCTTCCGGGCGTAGCGGCAGCAGACGATAAATAGAGCGAAATTGAATATATTTTAAGGAGAAAAATAATCATGGCAAGAAAGAAGATCATCGCCGGAAACTGGAAAATGAACATGACTCCGAGCGAAGCAGTAGCACTTGTAAACACTTTAAAACCGCTGGTAGCAAACGACGAGGTTGACGTTGTTTTCTGTGTGCCGGCAATCGACATCATCCCGGTTATGGAAGCTGCAAAGGGCTCCAATATCCAGGTTGGCGCAGAGAATATGTATTTTGAGGAGAAGGGCGCTTATACAGGTGAAATTTCTCCGAACATGCTGACAGATGTCGGCATAAAATACGTAGTTCTTGGTCACTCTGAGAGACGTGAATATTTTGCAGAGACTTCTGAGACCGTAAACAAGAAAATGCTGAAGGCATTCGAGCACGGCATCACTCCGATCATGTGCTGCGGCGAATCTCTGGAGCAGAGAGAGCAGGGCATTACAATGGACTGGATCCGTCAGCAGGTTAAGGTTGGCTTCCTGAATGTAACCGCAGAGCAGGCTAAGACAGCCGTTATCGCTTACGAGCCGATCTGGGCAATCGGAACCGGCAAGACAGCAACTACCGAGCAGGCACAGGAAGTCTGCAAGGGTATCCGCGACTGCATCGCTGAGATCTATGATGAAGCAACTGCAGAAGCAATCCGCATCCAGTATGGCGGATCTGTAAATGCAGCAACTGCTCCGGAACTGTTTGTACAGCCGGATATCGACGGAGGTCTGGTAGGCGGAGCCGCTCTGAAACCGGATTTTGGAAAGATCGTAAATTACAAATAATAGTGGGCATTTAGAAAGCCTGTGGATATTATGAGAAAAGGATCTGCCAGAAATGGCAGGTCCTTTATTTGAATTATACATCAGCAACTCCATTTTTTTCTGTTAAGCAGAACGGGATTGCGCATTGATTTTTCAGGACGATATTTGTATAATAGCATTCATAAAGCGCGAAAAGGCACGGGCTGTGCCGATTGGCGCTATTCCCTGAGAAAAATGGAAAGTGAGAGGCGGGTAATTATGAAGATGAAAAATGTATGCAGAACACTGTTTGGCGCGGCGATGTCACTGTCGCTTGCACTTGGGATGATGACAGCGGCAAATGCAGAGGAGACAAAGGTGCTTAGAGTTGCAATGGAATGCGGTTATGCTCCCTATAACTGGACACAGGCGGACGATTCTAATGGCGCAGTGCCGATTTCCGGCAGCCCGGATTATGCTTACGGTTACGATGTAATGATGGCAAAGCATATCTGTGAAGAGCTTGGTTACGATCTGGAAATCGTAAAGCTGGACTGGGATTCTCTGGTACCGGCAGTGCAGGCGGGGACGGTTGACTGCGTTATCGCTGGTCAGTCTATTACTTCAGAGCGTATGCAGTCGGTAGATTTTTCCGAACCGTACTATTATGCAACCATTGTTACACTGGCAAGGAGTGATAATGCTTATGCAGAGGCGGCGGGTGTTGCAGATTTAAAGGGTGCTACCTGCACCTCACAGATCAACACCATCTGGTATGATCTGTGTCTGCCGCAGATTGAGGACGCCAATATTCTGCCGGCACACGAATCCGTTCCGCAGATGCTGGTTGCACTAAATAGTGGGGCATGTGACCTTGTTGTTACCGATCAGCCGACTGCTATGGCAGCATGTGTGGCATATCCGGATTTTAAGATGCTGGATTTTGCCGGAACAGATGATGATTTTGAAGTATCGGATGAAGAAATTAACATCGGAATCTCTATGCAGAAAGGTAATACAGAGCTGAAAGAAGCAATTGACAGCGTGCTGAGTGAGATGACGGCAGATGACTTTACAGAAATGATGGATGAAGCAATCGCAGTGCAGCCGCTGGCTCAGTAACGCAGATAGGAGAAAAATATGACCAGTTCGATACCTGCTGATTTTTTCGGCAGAATCCTATATTTGCTGGAGCGTTACGGAATGTCCTTTCTGAGGGGTGCCGGGGTGACAATGGCGATTGCCCTGGTTGGCACGCTCATCGGCTGTGTCATCGGCTTTGCGGTGGGTGTGGTACAGACGATCCCGGTGTCGAAGCGCGACAGGCTTCCGCGGCGGATCCTTTTGAAGACAGTTAAAGTGATTTTAAGCGCATATGTGGAAATTTTCCGCGGAACACCGATGATGGTGCAGGCGATGTTCATTTATTATGGCTCGCAGACGCTCTTTAAGATTAACATGTCGATGTGGTTTGCTGCCTATTTTATTGTCTCAATCAATACAGGCGCTTATATGGCGGAGACAGTCCGCGGCGGTATTCTTTCCATTGATCCGGGGCAGACCGAGGGTGCAAAGGCAATCGGTATGACGCATTTCCAGACAATGACGAGTGTGATCCTTCCGCAGGCGCTGCGCAATATCATGCCGCAGATTGGCAACAATCTAATTATCAACATTAAGGATACCTGTGTGCTTTCCATTATTGGCACGGTGGAGCTGTTCTTTGCGGCGAAGGGGGTAGCGGGAACCTTCTATACCTATTTTGAGGCATTTACGATTGCCATGGTAATCTATTTTATAATGACGTTCACCTGCTCCCGCATTCTGCGCTGGGCGGAGCACAGGATGGACGGACCGGATAATTATGACCTCGCAAATCTGGATACGCTTACTCAGACGAGCGGTATGTATCCTTTTAAAAAGAGGAGGACAGGTGATGAGTGAAGCAATCATACAGGTAAATCATCTGGGAAAGGAATTTGGCAGCCATTCTGTTCTGCGGGATATTGATTTTTCTGTGTATCCGCAGGATGTCACCAGCATTATCGGACCGTCCGGTTCGGGCAAATCGACACTGCTGCGCTGCATAAACATGCTGGAGATTCCCAGCACGGGTGCGATTCTTTATCACGGAACAGATATCACGGACCGCAGGGTAAAGGTCGAGGCATATCGCGCAAAGGTAGGAATGGTTTTTCAGAATTTTAACCTGTTTAATAATAAAACTGTACTTGGCAACTGTATGGCAGGTCAGACGCGGGTCTTGAAAAAGAGCAGGGAAGAGGCGCACAGGAAGGCGATTTTCTACCTGGAAAAGGTGGGCATGGCAGAGTATATCAATGCAAAGCCGCGGCAGCTTTCCGGCGGACAGAAACAGCGTGTAGCAATCGCCAGAGCACTTGCTATGGAGCCGGAGGTACTTCTATTTGATGAGCCGACATCGGCGCTTGATCCGCAGATGGTGGGAGAGGTGCTTCAGGTTATGCGCCAGCTTGTGAAGGAAGGGCTGACGATGATTATTGTAACACATGAGATGGCATTTGCCAGGGATGTGTCGAAGCACGTGATCTTTATGACTGACGGTGTGATCGAAGAGCAGGGCACGCCGCAGACCATTTTTGAAAATCCGGCAAGCGATCGGACCAGAGAATTTCTTGGCAGGTTCCGTAATGCATAAAAGAGAAGATGATATAAAAAGCAGCATCTGTCGTTTTGGGCAGATGCTGCTTTTGACGTATCGTGTACTTTTGCCACTGTTCAGAAACCACTGTGAACAGTAATTATTTTTATAGTGCTGTGACGCGGATTTTTACAACAACCTTGCGGATATTTTCTGACTGCTCTACACAGACACAGGGACGGTGAATATCCTCCGGGAAGAAGACGCTGAAGCATCCGGGGGTAGAGACAACAAAGCTTTCATTTTTCACATCTCCGTAAAAATAGATGTCGGATCCTTCCGGATGCTCAATTGGCTTATATTTTCCGGTATCGTTTACAAATCCGAGCTTTTCTGTGCCGGAAACAACATATTGGACATCAATGTACTCCCGGTGAGATTCGGGACGGACCTCATCCTTTGGTTTTGTGGCAGCATCCATGAGCGTGGCATAAATATCGTTGCCATCAAGATCAAAACGTCCGGGCTCCATGGTGGTGAAATCATTGTCCTTTAAAAAATCAAGCGCTTTCTGGATACCCTTTGGGTAGCAGAGACTTTCGGTTGCTGCATAGATTGATGAAAAAATCATGAGTGTTCCTCCTTCGTATAGTTATTTCATTTTCAGTGTGCGCAGGTATACTTTCTGCTCAACAGTGATGCGATTACTTTCAATTGCTTTCTGAATTGCTTTGTTGTGTGTCCATGGTTCAAGCATTTTCTGCTGGAAATATGGAAGGATAGCATCGTATTGTTTGGCGAGCGCCGTGGCAAAGTACCAGGCAATCATCATATTGACATAATATTCCCCGGAGTGGACGGCAGCGACCATTGTGGGATATTCGGACTGGAACTGCTCATCCAGATAAAAGCGCATCAGCATACCGATGCCGAAACGGATGGTATAGGTCTGTCCGGATGCCATCCATTGCCTGATTTTTTCGAATAGTTCCTGCGGATATTTTTTAAATATCTTCGGTGAAATAAGGTCGCAGGTGGCCCAGTTGTCCACGTAGGGAAGAAAGGCATCCAGTGCGGCAATTGCCTGCCCGAAGTCCTTCATGCCCTCGATCAGAAAGCCATGCAGATTATTTTCCTCATAGTAAGTGTGTGGCAGAAGATCGAGAAATGCCGCAGCATCCTGGCTTTTAGCAAATTCCCTGGAAAATTTACGAAGCTGCGGTGTGCGGACACCGATAATCCGGTCGGGATCGACGGTCGGCATCAGACGACTGTGAAAAGCTTTATACTCCAGATCCTGCATAGCGAACAGGGCGGTCTGCACACGTTTTTCAAGCGTATCCATATGGGAGCCTCCTAGGTACATTCTGTCTTATGAAAAGAATAACATAAAATCGGCATGGCTGCAAGCAGGGGACACACGTTTTTTTGCGCGTCACATAAACTAATAGGGAATCAGAATATTAGGAGTTTTTATGAATTGTCAAACACGCGAATCATCAAATATGCCGCGCTGCAATGACGCGCTGGCGGGAATGCCGCCCGCAATGGCTTATGTACCGTGGCAGCCGGCGTTTTGCGATACGTTCCCGCTCTGCAGGGCGCTGCAGGCCGGCACTATTTTCCCGGAGCTTTGTAAACCATTTTGCGGAAGGAGGTGTGGGCGCTGATGAGTAATTATATGATGCGCAATAATCCGCAGCAAATGCCGCGCGGCTGCAAACAGCAGATGCCGCGCCGGATGGAAGAAGAATGCCTGATGCCACACCGGACGGAAGAAGAATGCCGGATGCCACGCCGGACAGAAGCAGAATGCCGTATGTCTTTTGATACAATGAGCCAGATGCAGCTTTTGAACTGTATCAATGAAGTGAGTTTTGCAGTGAGCGATATACTTCTATATCTGGATACGCATCCGGATGATTGCGCAGCACTTTCCTATAGCCGGGAAATGATTGCCGTCCGCAGGGAAGCAATGGCGGTTTACGCCAGACGCTTTGCCCCGCTGACGATTGACAGCACTAACGATATGGAAAGCTGCCGCTGGGATTGGGTAATGCAGCCGTGGCCATGGGAGCCGATGATGAAAGGGGGATGCCGTTAAATGTGGAATTATGAAAAGAGATTGCAGTATCCGATTAACATCACAACACCGAATGCCAGACTGGCACAGTTTATTATGAGTCAGTATGGAGGACCTTATTGCTGAAACAGATAAGCGTGCAGTTCACAGGGTATGTAGAAAAAAAGAAAGCTGGTTTTTCTTTTTATCCCAGATGATTTCTTCTACAACGCAGCGCAGAAAGGTACTTTTTAAATCAGATGAGATTGCGCTGCTCTCAAAAAAACTATGCATGGTATAAATCCGGGAGGTAAGCGTACCGGGAGATTCTGCGCTGTCGGCAGTGACCTGATTTCGACTGGAAGTCAGCAGAGCATTCAGACGGGCACGCTCGGATAACAGGCGCCGCTTGTTTTCCTGATATTCAGTTAGCGAGTCAATACCCATTTCATATGCTTCTTTTATGCGCTTTTCCCGAAATGTCAGTTTTTCCAGGCTTTTCTGACAGAGTGCCTCGTCCGTATGGACAGCAGCGGAGAAATTTTTTGCCGGAAACATCAGAAATTCCGTTCCTGCCAGCAGCTTTTCAAAATATGCCAGAACGGCGGAAGATAACAGCTTTTCGGAAATACCACAGCTTTCCGGATGTATGCCTTTGGCATATTTCCAGCATTGAAAAAAGGGATAAGCACCCCTGTTGTAGCCAAGAGATGCTCCACAGAAGGCGCATTTTACCAGTCCGGATAACCAGTGACGGCAGGAAGAAGAACTCCGGCGTTTTGGGGAAACAGATTCAGCGTCCAGACGGTTATTCGCCAAAGAAAAAAGCTCTTCTGAGAGAAAACGCTCCTGTGCGCCGTCCCGTTCGATACCATTCCACATGACCTTACCGATATAAAAACGATTGCGTAAAATATAGATTACAGAGCGCTTTTCAAATCTGGCGCCGCGCCGTGTAGTAATGCCGCGTTCATTGAGCGCCCGCGCGATCGCCGCAGCATCCTGGTGGAGGATGGCGAACTGGAAAAAAATATATTGTACCGTTTCCGCTTCCTCCGGTACAATTTCAAAGGGCAGTCCGTTCCCGGGAGCACGGTATCCCAGACAGGGCGCGCTCTGACAGCCGCCGCGCAGCGCTTTTTCCGTCATGCCGCGAAGCACCTCGCTGGAAAGATTGATGGAATAGTATTCGTCCATCCACTCAATGATGCGCTCAATGAGGCTGCCGAAGGGACCCTCTATAAGCGGTTCTGTGATACTTATGACATCAACGCTGTATTGCTTTTTCAACATGGATTTGTAGACAATCGATTCCTCCTGGTTGCGCGCAAAGCGGCTGAACTTCCAGACCAGAATTACGCAAAAAGGCGGCTGATCTGTTTTTGCCATGGCAATCATGCGCTGAAACTGCGGGCGCTTTTCTGCTTTTCTGCCGGAAATACCGTTTTCTACAAAAATATGCTCCGGGGATATCTGCATGTCATGTGTCCGGGCATAATCCAGCAGCAGACGCTGCTGGGCAGCCGGGGACAGTTCCTCCTGCCTATCAGTCGAAACACGGATATAGCAGGCGGCGCGGGTAAATTTGTCAGTAGTCGTTAGATTCATAGCAGTCACCTCTGTAAAATGTATGGGCTTTTGGCAGGAAATTATGATATAGAGAACAATAAAGGACATGCTGCCCGGAATAGACTGTAAGGAAGGGAGGCGGTCAGAGATGGAAAAGCCGGAGATCGTTAGCTATGTGAAAGCAGACGGAGAATGGATCTGTCAGGAACAGATGAAACCCGAGGAACTGGCAAAACTGGCAGAGCAGGCGCTGAGAAGGGCAGCAGCAGCCATTGGGTTTGAAGGAAGAACAGATTATGATGGCAAAAGAGATACATTTATTGTATAATATCGGTGAAAATGCAGCGTAGGAAGACTGTCAGTGGAGATCACAAGATATAAAAAAACCGGACGCATATCATCTGCATCCGGTTATTATATTTTCTGGAGCATACGGGATTCGAACCCGTGACCTCCACATTGCGAACGTGGCGCGCTCCCAGCTGTGCTAATGCCCCGAAATCTATATCCTATTATACCACGCTGCCGGAAAAATGCAATGAAAATTTTGACAAAATAAAAAATTTAACCGCGGAAGCAGGTGTGGGTTTAGTCGCAATACCATCTGAGTTTCGGAATCGTCCAGAAGCATTCGCCGGGATGGTAGGTGAGCGCCACCTGCCGGGTAACACCGTGATCCTCTACACGGCACTGGAATTGCTTATATTGCTGGAAGCGTGGGCTGCTGCTCTGATAGCTGGATAATACTTTGAAGGATTCCCCGTGAATACCGATATACAGGGGAACCATATTGCCGCATTTATCAAAGGAAACGATTACCGGAACAACTGTCATAGAGTCCGGGAAATAAGAAGGATCTGTCAGTTGTGTGTGCATCTTAGGGAACTCTTCCTTTCTTCGATTTCTATATTCATTATAGAAACATATGTTCGAAAAGTAAAGCAGAAAATGTTTCCAGGGGAAGGTATAAATCAAATACGCAATACTGTTGACGAAGCAGGATTTTAATGGTTTTGCGAATACTGAAGTGAATGGTGTGAACAGCAGTGAAAGTGTCCATGGAAATCTCACATAAAATGTGGTAGGATAGAGACGTTGGAAAAGACAGGCAGGAGCAGAATGGAGGATGACTTATGAGACGGATGGAATTTTCCATAGAGGATAACGGGGACATGCTCACCGTGGGACAGGAGGTAACAGTAAAAGAGTATCTGACCACGAGACTGTACAGCTATATGATCGAACACGCAATCGGAATGTCTAAGCCGTATAGTGCCGGGGAGCGGCTGAAAACGGATCGCGGGAGAGTGGTAGAGGTAAAGAAAACCGACCGGTTTAACATAGCGGTACTGGAATTTGATGAATAAGCACCTTCTTATAGGTTACGGCGATAAGGTGGACCGGATGGGGAGATAGGTGCCTCCATGCGTTATCTTTCACAGCGTTACACCATGCCGGACCGGCAGACGATGGGGGTGCTGACCGATATTGGAACGGAAGAGCTGGCACATATATGATGGATGTAAGTGCCAGACTACTTCCGGAAAGCCACATCAAGCTCAAACGGCGGTGAATACCAGTTGCCGCCCGTTTTCAGTTCATTGGTGCTCAGACCGAGAACCGTACAGTTGCGCCGCGTCACGCGTACCGGCTTTTCACGGTAATAGGTGATGCGCTCAAATACGTTTTTCAGGTAACGGTTTTTCAGTTCATCGGATATGTCTGGATTGTTCAGCGCAGACAGGGCATCTGAAAACCGCATGATCTTTTCCTCGTAGTCAATCTCTTCCGGCATGGATTCCCTTGCCCTCTGAAGGGCGTTCCGGACTTCTTCCTGTTCTTTCAACACTTTTTCATTCAGTTTGTCAAAGATATTTTTCGGCATGTTATCTTCCGAATATTTTTCCCACTGCTTTAATTCTTTTTCCTCCAGATCAGACAGCTTCCTTTCGAGGCTGCTGATAAGTCTGGTATGGAGCTGACGGGAATCTTTTTTGTCATTTTTCATCTGCACTTTAAAATCCGCGATGGAATCCTCCATAATTTCGCAGATTCGGGTGATCATCTCATCATATGTGACAGAACCGGTATTGCAGTGTGTCTGGTCGTCGCAGATAAGACGCGGGGCAGAGCGTTCAGAGCCGTCATGTTTTTTATATATCCGCAGCGACATGGCGCGGCCGCAGCGGCAGAAGAGCAGACTGGCGAGGGGATTCCGCACCTTTGTATCGGCTTTGGCACGGTGATTCCTGCCGCGCTTTTCCTGCGCTGCCTCAAACAGCTCATCAGAGATCAGACGCTCATGTTTTCCGTCAAAAACCAGATAATTTTCCGATTTCGGGCGCGTTTTGATAACCTCCTGGTTTTCCACAACATTTACTGTTTTCCGCCAGTTCCATTTGACCTTCCCGATGTAATGGACGTTCTGGAGCATATCCTGTATGGCAGCAGGTGACCAGTGGGCACCTTTAGGAGGCTTGATGCCGAGACTGTCCAGATAATTTCCGATGCGGAAAATCCCCATGTCTTTATTGACATACATATCAAAAATCATGCGAACTACATCAGCCTGTTCTTTATTTTCCTGCAGTGTAGGACATTTCTTCTTTCCGACGGTGACAAATATTTTGTCATATCCATATGGAGGGACGGAACCGATATAGTTCCCATCCTGCACGGAGGCCATCCTGCCGCGCGCCTGGATTTTTTTGAAATATTCCAGATATTCATTTCCGCGCTTCAGCTCCCGCTCAAAAATATCGCGATCATACTCATCGTGGAGATCATATGTTTTCTGCGGTGTAATGATCTTTGTGTTGGTATAACGCAGCAGTTTGATGAGCCTGCCGGCATCCTCCAGATCGCCGCGACTGAGACGCTGCACCTCGACAACCAGGATAGCTTTGACCGCAGGGGATTCGACTGCCTTTAAGAGACGCAGCATCTCCGGGCGCCCGTCTATGGTTTCGGAAGAGGCAACCTCCCGGAAGATATTTTTTTCCGGTACCGGACCGGTTAAGTATTTCTCGGCATAGTCGCGCAGGATGCGCTCATGCTTTTCAAGCACCTCTTCCACGGAAAGACAGGGATCGTCCGAACGCGACTTTCGCAGATATTCATACACTTCGTCAGAGTTAAAACCTTCCATCTCATACCGCATGCTCATTCCTCCGTTCCTTTCATGTTATGTTTCAAGCAGCTCCTTCAATACAGAAGGAATAAATTTGCTGTAAAAAAGGGTATAAAAAACAGGCTATGCAAGCCCCGGAGAAATGTGGTATAATCATCTTGCTGAGGGATTATTATACCGGTCCTTTGGGGCTTGTATAGAATCTATGTAAAGCCGTTCCTGTTGGCGCAGGGGCGG
>DKTR01000013.1:12925-13912 GCA_002473385.1 Lachnospiraceae bacterium UBA7225 | reverse complement strand
CTGTTGGCGCAGGGGCGGTTTTTACATAACGTAAAAGACCTCGTATTTCTACGAGGTCTTTGCATAGTAACTTCAATCTTCTTTGATGCCCTTTAGGCGCAATTAATACAACATAGATAGTACCTAATGTTGCAAAGTTACTATACCATAAAGTATGCTCGTAGTCAAGAACATTATTCATCAAAAATATAAATCTCTTTTAACTTGGTGTTAATGCGAGACATAGTTTTTTGCGAAAATCTTACACCGGATAAAAAATCAGATGATTTTTTGGGAGTGTAAATTCGCATTTTACTGATAGTTGTAATTTGCTCTATTTTTACGATACTGCCTTCCTTCATACGTTCGATTTCATGTTTATCCCGTTCAAGAGAATCGACGGATTTTCGCAATTCAGTGACTTGATTATTTAAATCAATGATTAGATCCACAATTTCAGGCGTATGCTTTTCTTCCGGAATCTGTTTAAGAGCATCAATTACAGGCATTATTTCTAAAAGTCTGGATTTCACAGAATTATATTGCTTAGTGTATTGAGCAACTACAAGATTATATAATTCACTGCCTAGAAACAAGTCACGCTCATAAGGTTTTTTGCCCTTGAAAGAAGATAGGGGTATAATTGTGATTGTGTCAGCGCTGTGCCTGTTTTCTTTGTCAAGCACAACGGCATAGTGCAAACCGCCTAATTCAGCACCGACACGAAAGCCCAGATTTACGCGGATAATATCTCCACGTTTATATGCCATTAGTTTTTTGGGACTAAAAGCTTTTTCGGTTTCGATATAACAAGAAAAGGTCTGCAACCAATAGGATAATAAGTTTGCTTTTTTAAGTTTTTCTTCATCGTTTGAGTTAATGAAATTTTCAAGGAGCGAATTTAATTTACGTATAGCTTTCTTTTTATTTTGAATAACAATTTCTCTATCAATAATTTCTTTTGCCACGTAATTTAACACCTCTTTTCTGATGGTACTTTCTTATCTA
>DKTR01000013.1:11706-12697 GCA_002473385.1 Lachnospiraceae bacterium UBA7225 | reverse complement strand
TCTTATCTATTTTAAAATTCAATTAATTTCTCATAATATCCAGGCATCTGTGAAAACTGCTCAGCAACTGATTTGTTAAATAAAAAACTTGCTGTTATTTTTATTCTGCGTCTGATGTATTTTCTACCTTGCCCAATACTCTTCCAACACAGATGATATTTTCAGAACCGGGAATTTCATCATATTCGGAATTATGGGATTTTAAACCATGTTCCCCTGCTTCTTTAATAAAGCATTCACCATTTAATATAAAAATCCCAATTTCTCCAGTCTTTACAATCTGGCATTTTTCCACATACACAAGGTCGCCATCGGAATAGGTCGGCTCCATAGAATCACCGCTGATACCGATGATAAAATCAGCATCCTCGCGGTACGGGGCTTCTATAGTATCCGTTGGAATATCATCAAAATAAAACCCCTTTCCAGCGCAGGCAATTTTATGCATGTAAGTATAGATCCGTAGGGCAGCAGGCAGAGTATTCTGAACATCATGAAGTTGCTGCACACGCTTGGTTTCTCTATCGAGGATATAATTAACCGTTTCCCGCCCATAGGGGTCGAGGGAGCGGTATTTTTCTATTATTTCCCACTCGGCATTTGTAAATAAGACATCATCAACAGAATTCGAAAAAGTTTCCATGATGTTATTGCACTTATAAATGCGGCATAGTGCTAAAAACATATCGGCATTTGCTGAATTTCTGCCGCTTTCATATCCGTATAATGTTTTGTCGGAAATGTCTATACCAAGTTCATGAAGCTTGTCAGCAGCGTCTTTGCGTGTCATACCATTGTTTTCACGAAGCTTTTTTAGTGTATCTCCTATATTCATTAAATTCACCTCACTTTTCTCCACTATAGCAAAAAATATCAACATAGTCAACAAAAGTCTTTGAAATAAAGAAAATATTTTAGAAAATCCTATTGACAATCCTTAAAACGGAGAATATAATACAGCCATAATCTTCAAAACAAAGAAAAGAGGTGA
>DKTR01000013.1:9209-11396 GCA_002473385.1 Lachnospiraceae bacterium UBA7225 | reverse complement strand
CTTCAAAACAAAGAAAAGAGGTGAGGGGAAATGGTTATTACAAAGAAGTTGGCAGTGTATGTTAAAAATAAAGCTATAAATCTATCGGCAATGTCAAGAGCTACTGGGATTTCATATAATTCTTTATATGCAAGTCTCGGCGGGGGAACGAGAGAAAGACCGTTGTCTGTAGATGAAGCGGTACTTGTTTGTAAGTTCCTTGGGGTAAAAATAGAGGATTTTGCAGATAAGCCAGAAAACAAAAAAGATGGCACCGGCTGTGCGGTGCCATCAAGCAGATAAACAAAGACAGTTTGTATAAGCTCTGGGATGATTGACGCAAAACCTATTTCAGATTTCGAGCCAATGTGATTACCGCGCAGAGCACAAGAACAAATGTAAATAATTCATTCCACGTAACCCTTGGACAGAAATCTCCTCTTAAGTTTATCAAACTGTGTTGTTTATCTGCAAAAAGTAAGTTGCCTCCCCTTGGAATCACTCCTTTCGGAATACTGGGTTGACAATTTACTATATCATTATTTTGTCATAGCGTAAAGAAAATTTTGCAAATTGAAAAATGGAGAATAAGGACATGATGTGCATTATAGGAATATTGAAATTCCATGGAGCGTCCATGGCAGAAGAGAGCGCTCCATGAGCAACATTTTTAATGTCGGTTGATGACAATTTCGTCTATCGAATCATCTGCATAGAGAACGGAAATATATTTTGTAATTTCCAATTGGTTAAGCTCGTTACGCAGTTTAGGTGAATCTGGACGAAATGATAAAAATTTTGGAACATCAACAAATTCTCCGTCAGAACACTCAATCAGTAGTTTCAGTAATGAGTTATTCATTAAGATATCTCTCCTTTCTCCTGGTATTCCAGATAGTGGTTTAGTAACTATAGTATAGGACGAGATGTGGATGAATTCAAGTTTAATATCAGAAAGGATGATGTAAATTGAACGATTTAAGAAAAGCGACGATTACCACATTGGAAGTGGCAGAGATGATGGAAGTTGAGCATTACAAGCTTATCAGAAAACTGGAAGGCGGCAAAGACAGGAGAGGATATATAGATATTCTTACTGAAGCCCAAATGGGAGTGAGTGATTACTTCATCCCATCAACCTATAAAGACGCCAGCGGTAAAGAAAACAAATGCTATGCAGTCACAAAGCTTGGATGCGATTTTCTTGCTAATAAGTCTACCGGAGAGAAGGGTGTCCTGTTTACGGCACGGTACGTGAAGCGCTTCTATGAGATGGAACACACTGAACAGCAGAAAATATATGAAACCAAAGCCACATCCCTTGGCGAAGTCGCTTCCTTCAACAAGGAAATGGATAAACGCATGGAGAAACAGGGTTCGGCACCATGGAAGATATGCGAAGCCTTCAAAATGGTATCTGAACAATTTGGAATCCGTCTGCCGGATGATTTCGTAAAGGTGCCAGAGTATGAACAGATGAAGCTGTCAGTGTAATTGCTGAATGAGCAATGAGAACAGGTACAAACCATCGCGAATACCATGAAAGAGGGGTGGTGTTATGGCAGAAACAGTAAAAGTATTACATCTGAGGAATTGTATCGCCAGAATCCATATTCCGGAAATGACGGAGGAGGAGCGCAAAAAACAGATGGAGAGGCTGAAAAAAGCAACAGCAGATTTTCTGATGAGCGCAGAGATAGAGCTGAGACAGAAACGGGAAAAAACATCAAAGGAAGAGACCGCCTAAGGGCGGGAAGGGAGGACAAGCCCATGCTGAAAAGATTATATGCGGGTTTTGATAAAACAGACGATGTCGGATCCGGTCCGACAGAAGTGATGCTGGTAGATGCCGGGAAGGTACGCAGAGTAAGAGACCGCGCAATAAAGCTCCGAGAGAATGTGCCGACATATGTTTTCGGGACGCTGATCAAGCAGGTGCTGGAGGATCTGGATCTGTGGGAGGGTGGAAAATGAAAAAATATGAATTTACAGGAGAAACAAAACAGGTTGAACTTTTGTTCAGGGTGGCAACATTGCACCGCATCCGGGCAGTTGTAGGATTTGGTCTTGTCAAGGTTGGTGAGCTTGGCGGTTGGATTGAGAAGGAAGAAAATCTTTCCCATGATGGAAAGGCTTGGGTGTGCGGTGATGCCAAAGTGTGGGGCAATGCCGAAGTGTGCGGTGATGCCGAAGTGTGCGGTGATGCCA
>DKTR01000013.1:0-8822 GCA_002473385.1 Lachnospiraceae bacterium UBA7225 | reverse complement strand
AATGCCGAAGTGTGCGGTGATGCCGAAGTCTTTTCTGCAAGTCATGTTTTGGTGATCGGTGCGATTGGTAGCAGAAACGATTTTACAACTTTCTTCCGGGATAAGGACGGTGAAATTACCGTCAAGTGTGGCTGCTTCCTTGGTAAGATTGATAAATTTCTTGAAAAAGTGACCGCTACACATGGAAATTCAAAGTACGCACTGGTTTATCGTGCTGCCGTTGAAGTTGCAAAATTACAGATTGACCTGTCAGAAAAAGAATGAGGATGGGCAGACAGGATTTTGGGATTTAGGCAGGGGGAAGGGAGACGATACAAAAAATGAAATACATACAGTATTTACGCAGCTATGCTGCAGTCGCGACAGGGCTGATCACAGGTGTCGGCACAACAGCTGTACTCATAAAATTATCGGACATGGGAGCGGGTTCCCTGTTGTTTGCCGGAACACTGGTTTTCTCCGTCACAGCGGCAGGATTTATGGCACTGACAGAGCGGCACTTCGGGAGCGTGAGGATAAAGGAGCGCCGGCGGAAAAAGCCGGAGAGAAAGCTGCAGATATTTACCCTTGACGGAGAGCCGCAGTGGGTACCGTCAGAAACATGCGCGGGCATGGAAGAACTGCGCATGGTGGTGTCGAGAAAGTGAAGGAGGAAAGGTATGGGAAATATGACAGACAGGGATTTTGCCGCATGGCTGAGAAACATGGAGCTTGCCATCAGGCGGGAAGCAAAGGAAAGGGGAATCAGAATAGACATTTATGCAAATGACAGAGGATTTGCATATGCCAGATTCGGGGAGTACGAGCACTGCATATTTGAGGATGAGGAAGAAAAATACAGCTATGAGCCGACCGGGGACGTGGAGAGATGGTGCCAGGTGTGCCAGGAGCATATCCGCATCGGAAAAGAACCATTAACAGGGGAGGTGAAAGCATGAAACAGCCGAGTAAGCCGACGCTGGCTCAGAAAAAGCTTATTGCAGGTGCCGGTCTGGATCCGGAGAAATGGCTGGTACGTTATGAGGATAACAGGTACCTGCACATTATTGACCGGGGAGTGCTGGAACAGCGTGAGGCGCATATTATTGACAGGCAGACAGGGCAGATTGTCGCAAAACCGTCTGACAGAAATGGGAACATGGAAAATGCCCCGGGGCTTTAGGAGAACCACCAGGGCAGCAAAATAATATCACAGGTGCATTATAGCACGGAAAGGACAGTTATGGGAAGTATTTTAAGAGAAATTTTAATGGGAGAGGTAAGGGTTCTTGCAGGAGGAGATCCGGAGAAAATAGCAAAGGAATGTGCAGATAAGATCATGGAAGCACTTGGGCTAAGGCCGGTGCGGATGAAGAGAGTGCATCCGGTCCCTGTGCAGGAGATACGGACAAGGAAGATGGGGACACGCTGACGGAACAGAGGGACTGCGCCACAGATGGAAAAGCAGCTGCCGGCATAAAGCATGGAAGTACTCTGATCAGCGCGGTGGATGCCGGTGCGTTCCGGGTGAGTATGGAGCATATTGCAGGCGCTCCGGCAGCAAGTGTTTCGGTTGACGGCAGGTGGAGTGATGTGTTCAACGGCATAGCAAACCTGCTCAGATATACGGCACTCGCCCTTACTGACGGAAAAACAGCCGAAGCGGCAATGGTTGCCGGGAAAATCGGAGAAATGGTGAAAGAAGGAATCTTATTGGGAGGTGCAGAAAGTGCGGAGGATTAAGCTGAAAAAACTGAGGATGGAGAATTTCAAGGGCTTTAAGGAAGCGGAATTTGATTTCTTTGATCACACCAGGGTATCCGGGGCAAATGGTCTGGGAAAATCCACGCTGGCAGCGGCATACATGTGGCTGTTCTGGAACATTGGCTATAACCTGTCCAGCAACCCGAATGTACGCAGGAAGATCAGCCGCCAGCCAGTCAATGATGTGCTGGTGACAGTGGAGGGGACGCTGGACATTGACGGAACTGAGGTGACCGCCAGAAAGCAGCAGAAACGGACATTTAAAAAAGACGGTTCCTTCACGGATGATAATACATATTTCATCAACGATGCGCCCAAGACACTGCGCGACTTCAATGAATATTTCGGATTCGACATGGATGTATTCAGACTGTGTTCCAACGTCAACGCATTCCTGGCGCAGAAACCAAAAGAGATGCGTGAATTTCTGTTTGGTCTGGCGGAAGATGTTTCCGATCTGGATATTGCCCGGAAATTCGGGGAATTATCTGAACTTGTACCATTGCTGGAAAAATATACCGTTGAAGAGCTGACTGCAATGAATAAAGCCAGCATTGCCGAGATCACCAAGGAGCAGAACGGTATTCCGGCGGTGATTGCCGAAAACAAACGTTATCTGGTGGACGATGTGGACACGGCAGAACTGGAGCTGCAGAAGAATGCCCTCCAGGAACAGATCCGCTCCATCAGGGAACAGCTTGACGATTCCGAAAAAGCAAGGACCGAGTGGCAGAAAAAATCGGATGGCATCATGGAGCTGCAGTTTAAGAAATCAGATATGGAACGCCTGGAAGCGGACAAGTTGCGGGCCGTAAGGGCGCAGATCCAGGGCGAGATAGATGCGGCGGAAAATGGCTTCCAGAAAGCAGTAAGGATCCACAGTGATGCAGAGCGCCGGATTGCCGCACTGGAGCAGGAAAACCGGCAGAAAGAGGCGCAGAAAAGTACGCTGGCAGAACAGTGGAAGGAAGAGGCCAGAAAGACATTTCCTGGGGAACTGGATGAGTTTATCGGTATTACGGAGGACGATCTGTTATGCCCGACCTGCGGGCAGCCACTGCCGGAGAATCTGAAGGCTGAAAAGATTGCCAGAAGTGAAGCCGACAGGGAGGAATTTTACAGAAAAAAAGAAGCCGACAGGGAAAGATTTTACAGAGACAGGGAGGCTTCCAAAACAGCTATAAATGAAGCAGGGAAAAAACTGGTGGGAGAGATCAGAGCCAATACGGAAAAGATTGCAGAACTGCAGTCAACCATCGAACAGGCAAAGGCTGACAAGATCAGATACAACTCTGAAAAATCTGCTGCGATGAAACGGCTCGATGACCTGCCGGTTACGCCGGATATGTCTGGCAACCAGGAGTATGAGATGCTCTGCATGGAGATCCGGACAAAGGAAGCGGCTCTGAAGGCTGGGAATACCGGAGCTGATTACCGGACAGTGCTCCGCGGGCAGATGGAAACCGCACAGCATGAACTGGATGAGGTGAAAGATAAACTGCAGGCAGTCATGAAAAATGCAGAATTTGAGCAGCGCATCGCTGATCTGGAAGCAAGCCGGCTGACGCTGGAGCAGAGAAAAGCGGATTGCGAGAAGGTGATTGATCTGCTGAACCAGCTGGATGAGAAGAAGAATACCCTGCTGGTGGATGAGATTAATTTGCATTTCCAGCACGTCAAATGGGATCTGTTTAGCCGGGCGAAGAATGGCTCCTACAAAAAGGATTATTGCAAGCCGGTTATTGAGGGCAAAGATTACGGTGATGATACCAATACTGGACTGGAGATTCTGGCAAGGCTTGATATTGCTATGGCAGCGCAGCGGGCCACTGGCATCTGTTGCCCGATCTTTCTTGACTACGGCGAGAGTATTGACTCCTGGAGAATCCCGGAGGGTGAGAGCCAGTTGATCGTGCTCTGCAGGACAGATGATACGGATCTGAAGATTGAGGAGGTGGCATGATGGAAGAAAAGAACAGATGCTGCGGTACCTGCATCCATCACAAGCCTTTCGCGGGAGAATTCGGATGCGACAACGAGGATTCCGAGGCTTATGGACTGGAAACACAGTGGGATGATTATTGCGAAGAATATGAGGAGGAAATGTCAGATGAAGATTAAAAAAATCGTTGCAGATGAAATACCGGAATCCTGCGGAAAATGCTGGCTCATGCGGTACCGTAACAGCGATACCCCGATGTGCTGTGGCATTCCGGATGACCGCAATGAAATTACCGGAAATCCGCTGGATATGAATTACCGCCGGAGCGACTGTCCCCTGGTGGTGGAATTCCCAGAGGGAAAAACAATCGGGGATCTTGATCTGACGGTCCGTACTTATAACTGCCTTAAACGGCACGGGATCCAGACAGTTGAGGAGCTGCGGAAAATGAGTGATGAGGAATTACGTTCCGTCAGAAACATTAGCAAGAGGTGTATTGATGAAATAAAAGAAAAACTTAAGGAGGAAGAATAACATGGCAGTAAATACAGCAGTAGCGACAAGAAATGAAACTAACACATTAAGCATTTTCAGTAATGGGGAATCCTGGGAACTTGCAACCAAAATGGCGGCCAGTCTGGCGAAATCCACGATTGTCCCGAAGGATTTCCAGAACAATGCCAATAATGCCTTGATTGCCATTGAACTGGCGAACCGGCTCCAGACAAGTCCATTGATGGTGATGCAGAATCTCTATGTGGTGTATGGCAGACCATCCTGGTCAGCGCAGTACATGATTGCAATGATTAATGGATCCGGAAAATATGACATAGAGCTGCAGTATGACGAGAAAACCGACAAGAACGGCAAGCCGTTTTCCTGCCAGTGCTGGACGGAGATAGCTGGACGCAAGGTTAATGGGCCAGTTATTGACATGGATATGGCAAAGGCTGAGGGATGGGTCGAAAAGAATGGCAGCAAATGGAAGACAATGCCACAGATCATGCTCCGGTACCGTGCAGCGTCGTTCTTTGGGCGCATGAACTGCCCGGAACTGACAATGGGAATCTACACCAGGGAGGAAGTTGTGGAGCTTGGCCCGGACGAATATGTGGTGACGGATGTAGAAGCTAAAGTGCAGCAGGATGTTGCCCGGAATGCAAACTCTGTACCATTCCCCGGAACTGCGCAGGAGTCTAGAAAGCAGGAGCCGCCAACACAACGGCATTTCACGGCAGATCCAGAGAAAGTCTCCGGTAAGGTTGTGGAAGATGATGATTCAGT
Organism: Lachnospiraceae bacterium UBA7225; assembly: GCA_002473385.1. GTDB lineage: Bacteria > Bacillota > Clostridia > Lachnospirales > Lachnospiraceae > Marvinbryantia. The sequence continues at coordinate 3,853 of DKTR01000013.1, read as the reverse complement.
TCCAGACTTCATGAAAGGATGATCGGCATGTTCAGAGGGGCGGTAGACGGAGTAACGTATTATTCCTGGAGGGCTTATAGAAAGGTTCTCAGGGAGAAGAAGGAGCGTGGAGCAAATGAGGGTAATCAGCCAGAACGGACTTATTGATGTCCCGTATGAAATGACAGTTTTTCGTATTGTCGGAGAAGATGTGCGCATGAATATGGCGGGAGATACTGGAAAAGGCAGCATTATGGCTCAGTATTCTTCGCAGGGGAAAGCGTTGGCTGCTGTGAAAATGTTGCATGAAGCATATATGGATTGCAATGCGCTTTATGACAAGTATGAAGATGGACACGGAACGGTCGTTACAGCTGGGCTTGTGCAGAATGGGATATTTCGTTTCCCGGCAGATGATGAGGTGGAGTCATGAAGTTAATCTGTCTTGGCTCCGGTTCATCCGGAAACTGTTACTTGCTGGAGAATAATAAAGAATGCCTTGTAATCGAAGCAGGCATACCATTCCGGGAAATCAAGAAAGCCCTGGATTTCAATATCAGTAAAATTGTGGGTGTTATATGCACCCACAGCCACGCCGACCATTCCGGCAGGGTATATGAATATGAATCCGTCGGTATCCCCGTATTTAAGCCATATGAACAGACCACCAGAATGGCGTACTGGGGCGGATTTGAGATTACGGCATTTGACCTAACGGACAGACAGGGAAGATTCATGCACAGCAATTCAGACGGCTCCGAGTGCCCCTGTTATGGATTTTATATCACCCATCCGGAGATGGGAAGCATGGTGTATGCAACGGACTGCGAACTGATCAAATGGCGGTTCGGCAGTAACATCAGCCACATCCTGGTGGAAGCAAACTACGCTGCCGATCTGATAGACCCGGATGCAGCCAACCGTACCCATGTATTAACCGGACACATGGAACTGCAGACCACACTGGATTTCCTGCAGGCAAACAATAATCCGGAACTGCGGACCGTTACGCTCTGCCATCTGTCGGAACGTAACAGCGATGAGATCCGGTTTGTGGCGGAAGCGGAAAAAGTTGTTGATCCCGGATGCCGGGTTGTAGTGGCGAAGAAAGGGATAGCGGTGGATGTAAGTCTGGTACCGTTTTGATGGAGGGAATATGCTGAAAAATATTCTTCTTATGGTTGGGATTTATTCCGTCATAGCAGATACATGGAGAGCCTGTGAGCTTATCAAATATAAAAGAATTATGCCAAGGAACAGGGATACTGTCATAACAGTGATTCTAACAATAGCAATATATCTGATGATTCAGTAACAACAATTTTGACCGGTCAAATTTAAATATAGCAACTATCGACAAAGCACAGAAAGGAATTATTTATGAAGAAGAGAAGAATATTGATGGCTGCATTATGTGCCGTAACTGCACTGACAATCTGCGCCTGCGGAGCCGAATGGGACAGGGCCATGAAGGACATCAGCTCGAATTATGGGGGAGGTCTCAACCGTACCGTGACAGTTTATGATATGCGGGGCGAGCCGATTAAGGAGTATACCGGGAAAATCGACGTGGAAGCCAATGAGGGCAAGGTACTGTTTGACCTGGATGGAAAGCGCACCATTATCTATAATGCCACGGTTATCGTGCAGGAGAATTAGGGAGGATAAGACTATGAGCAAAGTAAATCTTGAAACATTTGCAGGCGGCGCCCTGCAGGAAAAATTTGATACAGCTATGGAGCATGTACTGAAAAACATGATGGACCCGAATACGCCGTGGAAAAATAAGCGGGGCATCACGATTGATATCACATTTGAGCAGAATGAGGACAGGGACGATGCATCGGTAGGCGTTGCAGTAAAAACCAAGCTGGCAGCTGTAAAGCCGATCGGAACGAGGATGTCTATCGGACACGACATCAGGACCGGTGAAACCTATGCCGAAGAGTATGGCACGCAGGTCCGCGGGCAGATGTCGATGGAGGATTACCAGAAGCAGGAGGAAGAGAGCACTTCCGCTGAAGAGGAAACAGAGAAAACCGTAGTTGATTTCAGAGCAGCCAGACAGGCATAAAAAGGAGGATAAAACGATGAACGGATTAAAAGAAGCACTGGAGTATGCAGCAGAGCTGAAAAAGCCGGAGATTGTGAATATAGGCGGGGAAGATTATTCCGACAAGCGGCTGTACCGCATCTGTCACAATCCGAAAGCCGGAAAGATCGGAATGACGACACTGACGAGCCTGGTGGAATATCTGAAAGCGGGTATCGATGACATGGATAACAGGATGATTGTCCATGTGGTAAGCCCGACACGGGTACTGCTGTGTTCGCCGCTGGATCTGGACCGTGAGCGCGAGTACATGGTGGAGGTTAATGCGCAGGTGCCGGAATTCCAGTATGGCAGATATATGGGGCATGAGAGCTTTCTGATCGCACTGCAGTCTAAATTTATCGGCAATGAGGACCGTGATCTGCTGCTGAGATTTGCAGGAACGGTAGAAAACGGCACTGTTGCGCAGTACGGAGACGACGGGGTATCACAGAAGGCAACCATCAAAACAGGAATCGCGTCCAAAGGAGAAGCAATCGTGCCGAACCCGGTGAAGCTGCGCCCGTTCCGTACATTTATGGAGGTTGAACAGCCGGAGAGCGCGTTTGTGTTCCGTATGCGACAGAATGAGCGTGATGGTGTGGAATGCGCCATCTTTGAGGCTGACGGAGGGGCATGGATGAATGCTGCAATGAAGAACGTAAAGGAGTATCTGCAGTATGAGCTGGCGGAGCTGCCGCAGTTTACGGTGATCTCGTAAGGGTAGGAGTGTTGATCAACGTTACATAGAAACTATCAACCCAATATGTGTTGCACATGGGTTGTATTGTAGCTATCAACTGAATACGCGTTGCACATGGGAATAAATATATCACGAGATTTTATAAGCCATGATTGCGCACTATTACCGGAGTGGCACATAGTCGCTCCGGTGACTAAAGGCAGGTGTTTTAAATTGGATATACAGATTGATTCGCGCGAAAAAGCGCGGGCGATTACGAAAATCATTGATGAGTTTGACCGCCAGGGTATTGGATATTATACGAGCAAATTATGGGTGGGCGATTACATGTCGCTGGACAATCCGCGCCTGATCATAGACCGGAAGCAGTCGCTTACAGAAGTATGCGGGAATCTGTGTCAGCAGCATAAGCGCTTTAAGGATGAGCTTGCAAGAGCGCAGGAGCGCGGTATACAGATGGTTATCCTGGTGGAGCACAGTGCACATATAAAAAGCATTGACGATGTGGAGAAATGGAAGAATCCGCGCACGCGGGCATGGGAAAAGAAAATCCGGGAGCAGGCTGGCTGCGGGTATGATTTCCCAATCGAGGATGCAATCCTGCTGGCAAAACAGTATGGGTTTAAAGTATCGGCTCCACCAACGCCAGGACCGACGCTTGCAAAGCAGATGCGGACGCTTTCGGAACGTTATGGTGTGCGCTGGGAATTCTGCAGCAAACAGCAGACCGGGAAACGCATTATCGAGATCCTGCGTGACGGCTTATGACGCTGGAGGAAGTAAAACAGATCCCAATGCGTGAAGTGGTGGAGAGGTATGGATTTACGCCGAACAGGGCGGGATTCATACACTGTCCCTTTCATTCCAATGACAAGGGTGCATCACTGAAGGTTTACAAAAAAGACTGGTACTGCCACGCCTGCGGAGCGGGAAAAGACCAGATAGACTTTGTTATGCGCATGGATGGTCTTTCCTTCAAGGAGGCGTTCATAGCACTTGGCGGGACCTATGATACGGAGGACCGGGAAGAAGTCAGACAGAAGATAAGACAGGCAGAGAAGCGGCGGCAGGAACGCGCA
>DKTR01000117.1 GCA_002473385.1 Lachnospiraceae bacterium UBA7225 | reverse complement strand
GGTAATCGCGGAGCGAAAGCGCGTCTCTGTTGGAATATACAAGCTGCACAATGACAAGTGCAGAATCACCGTGTTTCGCAATTACCTATATAGACTATTAATAATAGGAAGGAGGACGCTATGAATTTACTGGTAATCGGGGGCAGTTATTTCTATGGCAGAGTATTTGTCATGGAGGCTGCTAAGGAGCATTCCGTTACGGTATTGAACCGGGGAACTTATTCGATGAAAGAATTCGGGGTAAAGGAAATTACAGGTGACAGACACGACAGGAATACGCTGGCACAGTGTATGGAGGATTATGATGCGGTGGTAGATTTCTGTGCCTATGAGGCTTTGGATGTGGCATCGGTGGCGGAGAATCTTTCCGGGCGGATGGGACAGTATATTCTGATTAGCACTGTGGATGTGTATGAGCGGGGCAGCAGTGCGGTCAAAACAGAGGAGCATGCGTTGGAACAGAGGAGATTTCCCGGAGACGCGGGAGCCTATATCGCCGGGAAGACAGCGTTGGAGAAAGAACTGGTGAAAATATGCAATGAACGGAAGATACCGTGGACTGTGTTCCGTCCGGCAATTTTATATGGGCCTTATAACTATGCACCAAGAGAATCGGCCTATATTCAGATGCTGCTGGCAAACCGGACGCTTCCAAGCTTTACCGATGCGGACGGGAGGTTTCAGTTTGTTTATGTAAAGGATGCGGCGCAGGCAATTATAAGGGCGCTGGGAAATCAAAAGGCCTACGGGCAGGCGTATAATCTCTGCCAGGATGAAATCATGAGCTATGATACTTTTTTTAAAGCATTGAAGAAAGCGGCCAAAGAGGATGGGACAGAAGGATTGCAGGAAATCCCGATTACGGTGGACAGCGCTATAGCACAGCAGATTCCGGTTCCTTTTCCTGCGAAAGCAGCGGAAGCAGAGCTATGTTCCAATGAAAAAAGTAAGAGAGAACTGGGGATGGAGTATACGGATTTTGAAGAGGGGATGCGCAGGACATACCGTGCATTTAAACATGTTTTCGGGGGATGAAACAGCCGATATGGGAGTTCTAAAACACTATATAGCAGTATGGGAAGGGAACATTACCGTTTGCGCTGTTTCGGCGACATTTCACGCTGACAGAAGTTCAGGTTTGCCCTCCATGATATAATAGAAACCTATTATATAAAAACAAGGAGGGTGCATCATGGGATTATTTTCTAAAAAGGAAGCCTGCCCGGTTTGCGGCGGCGAGGTGAAGGGGTTGTTCCTTACAAAAATCGGTGACAAACAGATTCTATGCAAGAACTGTTCGGAACCGATTTCTATGGATAAAGAACTGCTGAAAACCGCTACACCGGAGTTCATCAGAGAACATCTGGATTACCGGCGAAAAAACGCTGAGAAATACGCCGCTTTACAATGGACTACAAAGTTTACCTCAATTCCCGGACTTCAAGTAGGAATCGACGAGGTCGGAAAGGCAATTTACCTGATACATGATGACCTTCATGATGATAAAGAAAATCCGGTAGTTCTTTCTTTCAACCAGCTCACTGGTTACGAACTGCTGCGAAGGAAGAAAACGGTAGATGATTTGGAGACCGCCGGCCGCACCGTTTTGGAAACTGGTCTGACCGCTATAGCTGAGGCTGCAAGGCTGGTAAATAATGAAAGTTCGGAAAATTACGACTATTTCCAGCTGAAGCTGACTGCCAATGACCCTTATTGGAGCGAAATTAATCTTAGGATTGATTTTAGGCTGGACAGGCTTTATGGCTTTAACGGTTTTTCGGACGAGCTGGTGGAACTTTGCCGAATGCTTAAGAGCATTATCAATAGGGAATTGGGCCATAGCACATACGGGCAGTAATATGAAAGCAAATGATACCCTAAAAGTAGCGAACTGTACTTGAATTGCTTTTTCGGGTCTTTTTTTTGTTATTATAAATAAAATTATTTTAATAAAACTATTTTGCGAAGAATTCATGCTTCCATACTTGCTTTGCAAATTTTTCCTATGCAGGAGAATGCTTGGAAAACGGGCATTTTTCCTATAGATTCGTGTTGCCGGGCGGCGGAAAAATGTTGTTGAGCGTAAAAATGAGCGTAAAAATAGAAAAACAAAAAGAGGTACATAATTATGCTAAAGACAATTAAGGGGAGGCTGACGGTCAGTATGATTGCCATTGTTGTAGCCAGCATTCTTTTGGTTACAGCGGGAATTATTGCGGTAGCGGGAAAGCGGGCGATTCAGGATCAGACGCAGGCTTTGCAGCTGAATGCAGATAAGTATGCGGAGGAAATCAATACATGGATTGAAAATGAAAAAATGATTGCAGACGGGGCAGCCAAAAGCATAGGCGCCGGAGGGACGATTGACACGGATTATGTGCAGTCTGTAGTGGATACTCATGCGGCGGATAGGCAGGAACTTCTGAATTTATATTGCGGGACAAAGGACAGCAGATTTATCCAGTCCAATAGGGAAGGGGGAGTCCCAGAGGGGTATGACCCTGTAGAGAGAGGATGGTACAAGCAGGCAGCAGAGGCAGGGTCAGTTATTGTAACGGATCCATATTGTGATGCGATAACAGGGCAGATGTGTGCAACGGTTGCCGCGCCGGTATATATAGACGGCGAACTGGCAGGCGTCATTGGTCTGGACGTAACCCTTGGAACGGTGACGGAGCTGACGGGAAGCGTAAGTTATGATGAGGGAGTTTACGGTTTTCTGGTGGACAGCAGCGGGCGATATATAGTGCATAAAAATAAAGAATACGAACCTACGGAAGAAACTGCGGTTCTAATAACGGATATTTTTCCTGAATTGGGAGGATTGATGGAAGGCGAGGAAGACGGCGTACCAAAACTTGCAGATTATGACGGCAGCAGATGCTATTTTGCATTGACAGAAATAGAAGGCTGCGGCTGGAAGATGGGAGTTGTAGTACCTGCAGCTAATGTGACAAGATCTTTGATGACAATGATTGTGATAGCGGTTGTAACAGCATTTTTAATCATTGTGTTTGTGGCGGTATTTATGACAAGTCTGATTGGAAGAATGCTGGCCCCGGTACAGGTGCTGAAACAGTTTGCGTCAGGTGATTTTTCCGAAAATACTGTGACAGAAAAGACAATTCCAAGGGAATATAAAAACGAGACGGAGCAGATTAGGACAGCGACCGCAGAGGTAAAGCAGCAAATTAGGGAAATTATTTTAAATACAAAGCAGGAAGCGGAGAATATCAGTGCCATTGCTGAAGAAACTTCTGCTAAAATGACGGTATTGAATCAGGATATTTCCGGCATTGCCGATTCCGGAAGTCAGGTTATGGAGCAAACCGTGCGCGCAAGGGAGCTGGCCGAGAGTATAAAACATAATGGACAAGAGCTGGGAAATGCCATTGGGAATGTGGCAGAGAAAGCAGGAGAAGCGGCACGGCAGTCAGGCGGTATAATGGAACGTGCGGGGAAACAGTATGAAACTTCCAGACGGTCTGCGGAAGAAGCCGTTTCTATTTATCGGGAAACGAAAGAAAAGATGGAACGGGCAATTGAAGACAGCGGGAGAGTCGGGGAAATCAATGCGCTGACAGAGGAAATTCTTGCAATCAGCTCACAGACGAATCTGTTGGCATTGAATGCATCCATAGAAGCTGCAAGAGCCGGCGAAGCGGGCAAGGGATTTGCTGTTGTGGCGGAGGAAATCAGAAAGCTGGCAGACAATTCAAGACAGGCAGTAGACAAAATCCGCCAAGTGACAGAGGGTGTGGTAGATAATGTTTCTTTTTTATCCGCAACTTCAGGAAGACTGCTGAAGTTTATGACCGATAAGGTAATAGAGGATTATAAGGGAATGACAGAGCTTGCCGGAATGTATGAGAAAGATGCAGGGTTTTACAGTGATATTTCGGACGAACTGGGAGCATCCTCACAAGAAATGAGTGCCAGTATGATAAGAATCAATGAATCAATTGTTGTCATTACGGAGCTTGTGGGAGAGATAGCGGAATCAATGCAGAGCATGAATAAACTGGCGGAAAATTCCAATGAAAATTCCGGAGCGGTCAAAAAACAGATGCAGGAGCTGTTTCGGTTAAGCGAACTTTTGAACAAAACTGTGGCATCTTTCAGAGTATAAAGCTATACTTAGAATCTGCGTGAGAACAATCAGGCAAATTCTTGCAAAGTTGGCCGCCG
>DKTR01000124.1 GCA_002473385.1 Lachnospiraceae bacterium UBA7225 | reverse complement strand
GTCGGAAATTAAGCGCTTACTTTTCTCTACCGTATTTTCCACTTATAACATAAAAAAAGACAAATGTCCAGTAACGCATATTGAAATTTTCATTAAAAGATGTTACAGTTGTTGTATATGGATTTTATGTGCTTCGCACTTTGAAATCCCCGAAAAAATTCGAAAGGTGAGGTGAGATTATGGACGGCAGCAGCGGTGGACGAAGTAGCGACAGGGCAGTTATCCGGCAGAAATGTTTCAGACGCACGCCGTCTGTATTCTGACCATTTTTATAGCTGCCATTGTCTGCTTGAAAACTGCGCTACATCAGCAAAGCCGGGTGTAGAGCATTTTGCCGACGGCAATGGTATTTTTGTGCCCTTTTTTACCTGCCGGCATCTCTACATCTGTCTTTGCTCAATCAGTATGACAAATTTTCATGAGTAAAGGAGGATGCGGACAATGACAATGAAAAAAAATATTTCCGGCGGCATCACAGCCGCAATGCAGCACCCGGACTATGAGCGGGAAATCATCTCGGTAATCCGCAGTACGCTGACACCGAAGCTTTTGCGGGAGCGCCTGCATGAATATCACGAAAAGGATATTGCGGAAGCAATGGAAATTCTGCGAAGGGATGAGCGCCACAAGCTGTACAGTATCCTGGATACACAAACACTCGCCAGTGTACTGGAATATTCCCAGCAGCGTAATCTTTATCTGGAGGAGCTGAACATCCGCAGACGTGTTGCAGTTCTCTCAGATTTTGATGTCACATCGGCGGTTGAATATCTGCAGCAGCTCGACAGGGGGCAGCGCGATACATTGATTGATCTGATGGAAGATGATCTGAAAAAGGAGATTGCGCTTTCCAGTTCTTTCGGCAAAGAAGAAATCGGCAGCCGGATGACGACAAACTATATTTCTGTTTCCGAAGGCACCGGCGTGCGCCAGGCAATGAAAGAGCTGATCGAACAGGCAGCTGAAAACGACAATATCTCCACTATCTACGTGCTGGATGACGACGGCGTTCTGGTAGGTGCAGTGGATCTGAAGGATCTGATCATTGCACGTGAATCGACACCGCTGGAGACGATTGTCACGACCTCGTACCCTTACGTTTACGCAAGTGAACTGATTGAAGACTGTGTAGACCGCATCCGGGATTATTCCGAGGATTCCATCCCCGTTCTTGATGAAAACAACCGTCTCGCCGGCGTGCTGACTTCACAGGATATGGTGGAAATCGTCGACGATATCCTGGGCGATGATTACGCAAAGTTCGGCGGTCTGTCCTCAGAGGAGGATCTGCAGGAACCGGTAAGGAAAAGCATCGGCAAACGTCTTCCCTGGCTGATTATTCTGCTGGGGCTCGGCATGGTAGTATCAGGCACTGTCAGCCTGTTTGAGTTTGTCGTGGTACAGATTCCTCTGCTGGTCAGCTTTCAGTCACTTGTCCTTGACATGGCAGGTAACGTCGGCACACAATCGCTCGCTGTCACCATCCGTGTGCTGATGGACGAACATCTCACCGGCAAACAGAAATTTTTTCTGATTACCAAGGAAGCGCGTGTCGGGTTTCTGAATGGTGCCATTCTGGGTGTTCTTTCTTTCGTGTGCATCGGAGGCTATCTGATGCTGTTTAAGGATCAAACGGCATTGCAGGCATTTTCCATTTCGCTGTGTACCGGCATTGCACTGCTGACAGCCATGGTGCTCTCCAGTATTGCCGGGACCGCCATCCCGATACTGCTGAAAAAAATAAAAATTGATCCGGCTGTGGCCTCCGGTCCGCTGATCACAACCATCAATGACCTTGTCGCAGTAGTTACATACTATGGTCTTGCTTCTATTTTACTGTTAAACTTCGTACCTGCATTTTCCTGATGTATGCCAACGCAGAGCGGTTTCCTGAGCCGGGCTTTATAAGCCCGGTTTTCATCTGTTTTATAACGATTTATACGCATAATCCGCTTCGTTCATAATATTTTTGTAGCCAAAATGTAGCCGCGATACTGGTAAATCTGTGTCGGCATGATTCTATTTCACTTTCCAATGCCCAAAACGCTTTCCGCCTTCACGAATAATCCTTCCCTGTTCAGAAAGCTTCTTCATTGTACGCTGTACCGATGCGATAGATTTTCCTGTCCTGGACGCTATTTGTTTTTGATTAAGTTTATTATTTTCAGTCAGAAGATGTATTATTTGATTTTCCAAAACATCCTCTAAAACATCACCCAAAACATCATTTTGATGTTTTGGACTTTCTGTGCCTTTCTTTTCGCTTTCTTTTTTCCATATCTCCCGAAGATTTCTGTAAAATACAACAACAAAATCATCTTTTTCTGTTCTAAATTCTACCTTACATCCAGTTGCATCACACAAATCCTTAATGCGCTTAAGTCCAGTAGCAAATGTTTCCATATCCTTTGAATAATATAGGACACCTGTAATTAACTTATTTCTGCGAATTGCTTTTTTATTGCCATCTAAAAATTCCTCCGGCATATGACCTTTCGGAAATCCGCCTGTTGTGTGAATTTCAATCCTGTCTTTAAAAACATCAATCTCATTACACTGATTGTTATTATA
>DKTR01000001.1:18013-22905 GCA_002473385.1 Lachnospiraceae bacterium UBA7225 | reverse complement strand
AACACAAGATTCTGTTCAAGAATCCAAAGTTTTATTGACCACTGGATAAATTTACTATATAATTAATTTGCTAATAATTTTTGAGGTGTTTATATGAATTCAAAAGAATCTTCTGTATTTTCAAAACGTGGATTACGCCAGAACCGTATTTTGCAATTGCTTGAAAATAACAGTGCCATGAGTAATTATGATCTTTGCAATGAATTATCCTGCAGTGAGGCTACTATACGAAATGATCTTCGGGAACTGGATAAGCGGGGACTTATTTACCGGACACGCGGCGGTGCATCTAAACTGACCGAAAGCAACACCAATCCCCTGGATGACTTCTCTATGTTATTCCGTGTGAATTCGAATACAGTACTGAAACAGGCGATTGCTGATTACATATTTGACAGTGGATTAATTCAGCCGAATCAATCTATCGCAATAGATATCGGCTCTACCTGTTATTTGGCTGCGAAATCTATCAGCAAATGTAGTTTTCCTCTGAATGTTGCAACAAATTCATTAAATATTGCAAACCTAATGGTAGAAAACGCGAATATACACCTTGCTTTGGCCGGCGGAATTTATTATCCGGAAGTGGATGCCTTCGATCCTACAAATTCTTTGAATTTATTTTCAAATATGTTCTTCGACTATTATTTTATGGGAGCAAATGGAATTTCCAAAACCAGCGGTGTCACCTGTACTATGCAGGATCCGATCAGCCGTGCCCCTGTAAAGCGTCTGCTAATGGCTCATTCCCGTTCAACAGTGCTTCTGTGTGACCACACAAAAATAAACAAGACATATATGCAGGGAATTTGTTCCTTTTCTGAATTGAATATGATAATTACAGATGATGCCTGTTCCGCTGAAGAGAAAGAACTTCTGCTTGATACCGGGGTAAAAGTTATTTTTGTTCCGGTAAAATGAACTATTACATTTACAGGTCAAAATTTCTGGCAGAAAAAAACTCTATGTGAAAGATTGCTCAATCACACAGAGTTTTTTTGTTGTTTATATGCATCTCATAGTAAATAAATATAACCTCTCAGGCTTCTGCCGCCCGCCCAGTTGTAAATACTCTGATACCAGAAGACAATATTTGATTTTGCCGCGTTTGGCTGTGTAGCAGATTCTGTGTAACCAGACTCCGATACGTAAGGTACGCCGTTGATGATGTTCTCCACGACTGCGATGTGGGCATCTCCGCCGGCTCCATAGTTGAAGATTGCCAGCGCACCGATCTTCGGCGTCATGCCGTACTCAAACACACCCTTTGCTGCATTCGCATTATAAATACCTACCGGATCACCGCCAAAGATAGACTGCACTTTTGCAACATTTCCACCGGCACGTGCCACAATCTCCATCGCACGCCCACACGCATACCAGGTACAGTTGCCGGTTACATAAACTTTTCCGTAGTATGGTTTTCCGGTCGGTGCAAGACTGTTGTACCTGTAATAAATATTGTAATCACCATTATAATAATATTTGTTGGTAGCAGCCGGTCTGCCTGTTCTCGGTACATAATTAGCCGGAATAGTCACAGGTTCGTCTGTATTTAAGTAACTCCCGTTATTATTGCTCGAACCATTGCCCCCGCTTGAACCCGGTGTCGTATTCGAACCCGTTGTTGAACTTTTTACCGTAACGGTACGATAAATCAGCGTAACGCTCTTGCCCTTGCTATCTCTCGCTGTCAGCCTGTATTTGTATGTACCTGCCGCCAGCTTGTTAAACAGCATCGCATCATCCAGCGGACTGTTTGCCACATTGTAGGAAATAGTATTGGGAATCACTGTCTTCGAATAAACAGCTCTGCTGCCGCTGTCTATAATCGCCGCCGTAACATTGGCAAGCTTATAGGTTGAAGTAATCACCCCGCCGATAGCGTAAGACTTTCCCTGGGTAAACGAAATATCACTTGCCGGCAGCGGATTTATCACTTTAATCGTACCGGTAGTAACAGATGATCCCGGAGTAGTCGGTGTGTTTGTGCCTTTTACCGTAACAGTACGGTAAATCAGCGTAACGCTCTTGCCCTGGTTATCCACTGCTGTAAGCTTATACTTATAGGTGCCGGCAGCCAGCTTATTGAACAGCATCGCATCATCGAGCGGACTATTCGCCACATTGTAAGTAGTCTTATTCGGCTTTACCGTCTTGGTATAAACGGTCTTGTTGCTGCTGTTTATGAGAGACGCCGTAACACTTGCAAGCTTGTATGTAGAAGAAATATTCCCGCCGATTGCATAGGATCCGCCCTTATTGATGGAGATATTTCCCGCCGGCTTCGGATTTACTATCTTGATCGCCCCGGTACCTGTAACAGTGAACTTCCTATTAACCACAATTTTTTTGCTGCCGGAAACTGTGCAGCGTACTTTCAGATAGTAAGTACCCACATTCAGCCTGTTAAACTCAATATATTGATCCGCCTGTGCCAGATTGAAGGTTTTACTCTTAGGTTTCGCTATGTACCGCTGATAACACTTCTTGCCGGAGATATCGTAAATCGTCACGCGGACTTCTTTCATCACTTTATTGCAGGTAATCTTCCCTCTCAGACTGAAATATCCGCCCTTTTTAATGGTAGTCGGCTTTGACACTCCCGAGAGCGTGTACTTCGTTGCAGTAGCTGCCTCTGCAGACACCGGAAGTGCCAGTATAAGCATCATAATCCCGCATAATAGCCACAGCCATTTCTTTTTTTTCTGCATAACTCCTCTCCTTCTCCCATATATAGTGATCATTCGATTTTTTCTGTCAATATTTTGTTAATTCTTTTTTACATTTTACATTTTCGAGTATACTATATTTTTCCTGTTTTTGCAATAATGTTTTGCACTTTTTTAATATTTTCGTAAAAAATGCATGGTTATTTACTCCGGTCACAGTAACATAAATACATCATATTTTTCACAGAAGAAATTCCGCAAAGACATAATTACTGATATCTGTACCGCGTTCTGTCAGACGCACAGTCTCTTTTGTCTGTTCCAGCAGTCCCTGCCGTTCTAATTTTTGCAGCACTTCCCTGTAAACCGTTTCCATCTCCACACCAAACTGCTGACGGAAATGCGCAAAGGATACCCCCTCACGCATCCGCAGGCCAAGAAACATTGTTTCTTCCATCTCTTCCTCACGCGTCAGTCTTTCCTGTGCCTCTCCCTCCCAGTTCCCTTCCAGATATCTGTGCAGGTCTGTCGTGTTTGAAAACCGCATATGATCCACAAGTGATGCTGCTCCGAGACCAAAGCCCTTATATTCCCGGCGTTCCCAGTAGCCGCAGTTATGACGGCAGGCAAAGCCCGGCAGCGCATAATTCGATATCTCATAACGCGCATAGCCATGTTCTTCCAGCAGTGTCTCTGTCAGACGGTACATTTCGCGCTCCTCATCCTCTGAGGGCAGGATCTGACATTCTTCCCCGCGCTCACGGCGCCGCGCATCCTCCTGGTACCGGCCATAGAAAGGCGTTCCCTCCTCAATAATCAGGCTGTAGGCAGAAATATGCTCCGGTGCAAGCGCCAGCACCTTCTCCAGAGTATCCCGCCATATCGCCAGACGCTGCCCCGGAAGCGCCGACATCAGATCAACATTGATATTTCCAAAGCCTGCCTGCCGCGCAAGCCGGAAGCTTTCCAGGAAATCCTCCCAGGTGTGGATCCGGCCGAGCAGCCGCAGCTCCTCTTCCTGCGCCGATTGCAGCCCGATGCTCAGGCGGTTTATGCCCGCCTGCCGGTAAATACGCAGCTTATCCGCCGTAAGCGTGCCAGGATTGCATTCTACAGTTATTTCTGCATCCCGGTCGAACGTAAATTTCTTTTTCAACGCCTCCAGCACCGCCGCAATTGCCTCCGCCGGCAGCACCGAGGGTGTTCCGCCGCCAAAAAAGACCGTGGAGATTGATTCATCCCCGCGGTCCTGCCACGCCTCAATTTCCTGAAGCAGCATACCGATATACGCGCGCTTCATTTTCTCATCTGCCGCAAAGGACAGAAAATCGCAGTATGCACACTTCTTTACACAAAACGGAATGTGAATATAAATCTGCAGTGGTCTCATACATTTCTCCTGTCTCCCGCTGCCGTCCGCCCCGTGACCGGCAGCTATTTATCATCCAGCTTCAGCACGCTCATGAAAGCCTTCTGCGGAATCTCCACATTGCCCACCTGGCGCATCCGCTTCTTGCCTTCTTTCTGCTTCTCCAAAAGCTTTTTCTTTCGGGTAATGTCGCCGCCGTAGCACTTTGCAAGGACATCTTTTCGCATCGCCTTTACTGTCTCGCGGGCGATGATCTTGCTGCCGATCGCCGCCTGAATGGGAATTTCAAATAACTGCCGCGGAATCTCCTCCTTCAGCTTTTCGCACATCTTCCTGCCGCGCTCATATGCCGTACCCGCGTGCACAATAAACGACAGCGCATCCACCTCCTCGCGGTTTACCAGAATGTCCAGCTTCACCAGCTCGGAGCGCTCATAGCCCTTCATTTCATAGTCAAACGAAGCATAGCCGCGCGAACGCGATTTCAGCGCATCAAAGAAATCATAGATGATCTCATTCAGCGGCAGTTCATATTTCAGAAGCGCCCGCGTCTCCTCCATATATTCCATGCCAAGATAATTTCCGCGGCGCTCCTCGCAGAGCTGCATAATGGGTCCGATAAATTCTGTTGTCACCATAATCTCTGCGCTGACAATCGGCTCCTCCATATATTCGATCTCCGACGGATCGGGCAGGTTTGCCGGATTCGTGAGTTCGATCACATCCCCGTTCGTTTTGTATACCTTATAGATAACGCCCGGCGCCGTCGTGACAAGATCCAGATTGTACTCCCTCTCCAGACGCTCCTGAATGATCTCCAGGTGCAAAAGCCCAAGGAAACCGCAGCGGAA
>DKTR01000001.1:17378-17694 GCA_002473385.1 Lachnospiraceae bacterium UBA7225 | reverse complement strand
AAGCCCAAGGAAACCGCAGCGGAAGCCAAAGCCAAGCGCAATTGAGGTCTCCGGCTCAAACTGCAGTGAGGCATCATTTAGCTGGAGCTTTTCCAGCGCATCCCTCAGATCCGGATATTTTGCGCCATCCGCAGGGTACATACCGCAGTAAACCATCGGATTTACCTTTTTATATCCCGGCAGCGGCTGCGCGCACGGACGCTCCGTGCTGGTGATCGTATCGCCCACGCGCGTATCCTTCACATTCTTCAGACTTGCCGTGATATAGCCGACCATTCCGGCGGAAAGCCCGTCGCAGGGAATAAACTGTCCGGCG
>DKTR01000001.1:0-17144 GCA_002473385.1 Lachnospiraceae bacterium UBA7225 | reverse complement strand
TCGCAGGGAATAAACTGTCCGGCGCCAAAATAGCCGACCTCAACCACCTCTGCCTTCGCGCCTGTTGCCATCATTGTAATTGGCGTTCCTTTTTTCACACTGCCCTCTTTAATCCTGCAGAATACGATCACACCTTTATAAGAATCATAAATAGAATCAAAAATCAGTGCCTGCAAAGGCGCTGCCGGATCTCCTCCCGGAGCCGGGATCTTTTCCACGATCTGCTCCAGCACCTGATCTACATTGGTGCCGATCTTCGCGGAAATCAGCGGTGCATCGTGTGCCTCAATGCCAATAATATCCTCTATCTCATTGATTACACGCTCCGGATCCGCGCTCGGAAGATCAATCTTGTTGATCACCGGCATAACGTCCAGATCATGATCCATCGCCAGATAGACATTCGCCAGCGTCTGCGCCTCAATGCCCTGCGCCGCATCCACCACCAGAATGGCGCCATCGCATGCTGCCAGACTCCGGGACACCTCATAATTAAAGTCCACATGCCCCGGCGTGTCTATGAGGTTGAAAATATACTCCTCCCCATCCTTCGCCTTATAAATAGTGCGCACCGTCTGCGCTTTGATCGTAATGCCGCGCTCACGCTCCAGCTCCATGTTATCCAGCACCTGTGCCTGCATCTCCCGGCTGGTCAGAAGTCCTGTCATTTCAATAATGCGGTCCGCCAGCGTCGATTTTCCATGGTCTATATGTGCAATAATACAAAAATTTCTGATTTTGCTCTGATCAAACATAGTATCTGTTTATCCTTTACTGTATTTTCAACTGTTTTGGGCGCAATGGTCCTGTCCGCCTTCTGCGCTTACCGCTTATTGTACCATATTTTGCAAATATTTGTCTACTATTTACACATCGCCCTGCAGGACTTTATCCAGTACCGCCGCAAACGCCTCCATAGCATTTTTTTCTTCCTCCACCGTACTGAGCTGCGTGCCGGCCTCCACCAGCAGGCTCCTTGGACGCAGATGCAGGTTGAACCGGTACGCCATCAGATAAATATTGCGCATCAGATCCGGCACTTCCTCTTCCGCTGCCAGCTGAAGCTGCAGAGCAAACGCCAGATTATCCTGAATATAAGGGTTCGGAAGATAGGTGATATCCTGCCCGTCCGCCGTCCGGCTCATGCCGGCAATAAACATCAGCTGTGCAGCCGGTTTTCCATTGTATTCCGTCACAAAACGCGTTCCATCCACACCATCCCGGTGCAGATCAATCACAATCTCAATAGAAGGATATTCCTTCAGGATCTCCGTCACTGCCGCCTCAGAAAAATCGTATGCCAGATTGCGGTCCAGTACGCCGTCCACCAGATCGAAAACGCCGTCCTCATGAATGACGTTATAACCGTAATCCTCCCGCAGAATCTGCGCGAGATACTCCCCGATCCCCACAATGGTGGTGGACGGATCACCCTCCACAGAATCAGCAAACGCTTCCTGTGAATGCGAATGATAAATCAGAATCTGCGGCTGTGACGCATCCTTCTCCAGCGTCATATCCATGGCAAGCAGCGTCTTTCCATCCAGTCGCTGTGCATCGATGGTTGTTGTCATATCCATAGAAAAATAATGATTGAGCAGGTACTGAAAATCCCACAGGCGGTTTTCCCCCGCAGGGATTTCTGGCTGCGCCGCCTCACTTTCCGTCTCCCGCGGAAGTTTATTTTCCTCCGCCTGCGCCTGTGCCTGCAGAATCATTTCATACTCGCTTTTGCTCTCCACCTGCGCCTTATTTTCCTGCTGCCGCCGGATATAACCGTATACCGGGAACACCCGGTCCTCCACCTCCAGCAGAATATCCGGTTTCTCCGTTTCCTCCGTGACATAGGAAAGGACGGGTATGTAAGTACCCGCCGTCCATTCTTCCATCTTTTCATAAACCGCCGAAAGCAGCGGCGTGTTTTTAAACAGACCGTTCTCTCCCGCAATCGCCACGCTGCGCACAATGATATAGCCGCACAGCGCAAGCAGCGCACAGGTCAGAACCGCCTGGATAATCTTGTCCAGAAGCTTCATCTTGTCCACCCTTACCGCATTATACTACTGTAATATATGAGCGGCAGGATGATTTTATGACAATGCAATGTTTAATCCCTCGGAAATTGTATAACTGACGCGCTTAATCGTCTCATCAATGTCCTTCGGTGTCACAAACATCGTATTCAGATGCGGTGAAATCTTCTCCCGCAGACTCTGTCTGCACTCTTTCGTGTCGATCAGATGCTCCATGGTATCATTGACGATGGTAGCGGCATCCACCACCGTCGGCACTCCGATAGCGATCACCGGCACGCCGAGCACCTCCTCGTTAATGCCGTTGCGATGGTTGCCTACGCCTGAGCCGGGATTGATGCCGGTGTCGGTGATCTGGATCGTGCGGTTCAGCCGCCGGGTGCTTCTCGCCGCCAGTGCATCCACTACAATTACTGTCTGCGGAGCCGTCTCCTGCACCACTCCGCGGATAATCTCCAGCGTCTCCATCCCGGTCTGCGCCATTACGCCCGGTACAATTGCGCTTACCAGATGCGCACTCTCATCAATGGAAGCACGGCCATACTCCTTCACGATATGGCGTGTCACCCGCAGATTGCCGACAACCTGCGGACCGAGCGCGTCCGGCGTTACCTCTCTGTTTCCCAGCCCGACTACCAGAACCGTCTTTTCCCCGTTCCCCAGAAGCTGACGGAGATGTCCGGCAATCACCTCGGAGATTTCCCGGTGATAGTCCTCATCCTCCGACGACATATTCGGCACCTCCAGAGTAATATAGGTTCCCACCGGTTTTCCCATGGCTTTTGCGCCATTTTCTGTCTCAATCCTCACAATCGTCGTATATATCTCGCGTTCCTCATCGGTTTCTTCCTCGATCCGCACTCCGCGGATCTCTACGTCATCCCCCTCAAAGCTCTCCTTCGCCTCAAGCGCAAGGTCTGTGCGCACGTTAAAATCTCCCAGCATAGCAGCCTCCTCATCATTTCTGAGAGGTAGTTTCTGCATTTCTGCAAAAAATATTCATCAGCGCTTCTTAATCCGCTCGTAGAAGCGCGCCTCCAGCTCCGGATCCACCGTGCTGAAATATTCAGCATCCTTCTCGCGCTCTGCAATGGATTTCTGGGGCAGCATACTGCCCTCGCGTGCAAACACCGCGAGTTCGCCGGTGCGGACCGGATAGCCAAGCTTTTCCATACTGCATTTTTCAGCAATGTGATGTGCCCAGCAGTCCGGGTGCGGGACCTTGCTCTTCGGACGGTTCCAGCCGATCTTCTCCTGCAGGAACGCCATTTTTTCCTCATCCGTCACATTATGATACATAAAGTAGGACAGCGATGTCACCTCCACGTCAGGCAGGTAATCCAGACGGCGTGTTGATGCCATTTTCTCTACCAGTCTGCCGAACATCTGATACTCAAAATCTGCAAGATTACGGGAAATTTCAAACGGCTCGATTCCTTTTGTGCTGTCCGCCGCCTGCAGTACCTGCATATGCGTCCTTCCGTTAACAATCAGCGGAATTTTATACTGTGATGCCAGCAGATGGCTGTAATAATGGCAAAGATGAAAGCATACACTGCAGAAATTGTGCATCAGCTTCATGCAGGCAGAATAGTAACCGCGCAGCTGGGACTCATTCACCGTGATACGGATATGATCCACATCCAGCTTATCCAGCAGATTCGCAATATTATTCTTTCCAAAATCGGTAGAAAATCCATTATCCAATGTATAGGTGAGCACACGCATCCCATATTTGTGCTTTAACTGATATGTGATATAAGCGCCATCCTTTCCGCCGCTCACGCCGACAATACAGTCATACTTTGCGCCGTTTGCCTTCGCCTTCTCTTTTGCCTGCGCAACCTCCGCAGCAAACTTCTGCTCCAGCGTCTCATAGTCCGTCAGTTCGTCTTTATGCTCATCATAAAAATGACAATAATTACATACTCCATGCTCATCCAGCTTAATTCCCGCATAATTCTCCGGCAATCCGCATCTTACACATCCACCCATACTTCTTCCTCCTTTAGTCCTTACTCAAACTCCTCCATAAAATCATAAAAATATGCCTGCGGATCACCGCTCTGCAGAACTTCCGCAAAGAGCTCTGAAAACAGTGGACCGCCTTCCACATTAAAATGCTTGGTATCCCCAAACTTATCATTCGTAAAAACCTTCTGCCGCTCTTTATACAGCATAAAGTTATAATAACCGGCACCCATCTCTTCAGCAAGTGCACAACAAACGTTATCCAGATTGTCCAGATCGCCGGCTCCATCAATGTAGTCCTGCGTGACCGGCAGAAAAACCAGATTGAGTTCTATATCCTCTGCCCGGCAGAAATCCGCGATCTTATGCAGATACTCCAGTGACTCCTCATTTATCTGTGCAGCCCCCTCGCTGCCGTCCCAGTAATTTAAAACACCATTTGATTTCCCGGCATTCTCTCCCTGGTAGTACTTCCGGCTTGCACGCCAGCCACGCTGGCCGTAATATTTCTTCACCTTTGTCTTTTTCAGCTTGTTTTTCACATTTCCCTTCGCTGTTTTAATATCCGGGAATTCATCTACGCGCGTAGAATACAGAAGCGACGAAACAGTCAATCCCTCGTCACGGACAGAAAGCAGGTAAAGTACCTTCCAGCGCGCGGTACGCAGATTTTCCCAGGCGGAAAGATAGGTCTGTGTTGTTGCCGTCTCCTTCAGTGACGAAATCGAAAGCGCCAGGTTAATCTGCTTTACCGGATTTTCCTCCACTGTCTCCCGTATCAGATAATAGGTACCTCTGATGGGCTGCGAATTTGTAGCAAGATTAAAACCTGTTGTTCCGAGCCGTTCATCTAAAACCGCCGGCAAAAAGGCGCGCGCGGCAAGCGAAGTACCGCAGTACAGCGTCTCAACCGTTCCCTTCATCTCGCTGCGCTCCCGTTTTGACGTAAGCAGATATGTTTTCCAGCTCTCGCAGCAGAATCTGGTCATAAACTCAAATCCTGCGACAAACAGCAGCACCGCACAGATTCTGACAACAATCTTTTTCACATTCTTCATGAAATGCTCCCCCTGCCGTCAGCCACCCGAAGCACCCGCAAATTCCTCCATACTATCATAAAAGTACTCCTGCGGATTCTCACTTGTTACTACCTCTGTCAGAAGCTCTGTAAAGGTATTTCCGCCGCTTTTGTTAAAATGCTGAAGATCCTTGAACTTGTCATTTCCAAACTCCGTCAGACGCTCTTTATAAAGAAGGAAATTATAAAAATCAACGTCCAGCCCGTCCGCCAGTTCCTGACAGACACGGTTCATATCATCCAGATCGCCCGCCCCGTCAATGTAATCCTGCGTCCACGGTGCAATCACAATCGTAAATTTAATATCCATTTCCTTACAGAATGCAGCAATTTTCTTCAGATATTCCAGTGTTTCCGGCTCAATCTGCTCTATACCGCGCTTGCCGTCCCAGTAATTTCCATCGCTGTTTTTCTCAGAACCTTCTCCGCCCTTATAAACACCCTTTGAGGCGCGGAAACCACGTTGCCCGTAGGTTTTAGGCTTCTTATCCCGCAGCTTGCTTTTGAGATTCTTCAGAACCTCTGCCGGCTGAAAATACTCTTCCACACGTGTAGAATAAAAAAGCGCGGTCGTCAGAATCGGTTCGCTTTTTACGGATAACAAATAGCGCAGCTTCCACTTCCAGGTACGCATGTTTTCAAACGCCGACACATAGCGGATATCCAGCCGTTCCGCCTTCAGTGTCGGAATCGTGATGCCCAGATAAATTTCCTTAATCGGATTTTCCTCCACCGCCTCCCGGATCAGATAATAGGTTCCCTTCACAGGCTGTGAGGCAGTAGCAAGATTAAAGCTGCCCGTCCCCATTTTTTCATCATAAATCACAGGATTGAATGCGCGGTAAGCCACAGAGGTTCCGCAAAAAATCGTATCCAGCGTCCCCGTCAGCTCATCGCGTTCTCTCTTGGATACGACCGTCAGCGTCTTCCATCCCTCATAAGCGTAACGCACAGCCCCTTCAAAAACAATTACAAATGCCAGCACTGCACAGAGCCGGGGAAATACTTTTTTAAAATTGCGCATAAGCAAATCCCCCTGTCATAGATACGTTAAACTGCCCGATCGCCAGGATCACGCCAAGAACTGCAAAATAACAGAACCAGCGCACCAGCAATGGCTTCTTTGCCAGTGTATCACGCACCGGCTGCTTTTCCTGCAAAAGATCCACCGCAAACATCAAAAGCAGCGCACATCCCAGAAACAGCGCACTCTCTGCTGTCAGTCCCGGCAAAATCTCCGACCATCCGGCCGGCATACGAATATCTGTAAAAATCTTCTTTATAAACTGCAATGTCGCAGCCGTATCGGCCGGTCCCGGAAAGACCTTTAAAAAACTTACCAGAAGAAACGTTCTCACAATACTGAACAGCTTCCAGCCCCTGCTCTCCTGCCGGATATGCAGAAGCTCCTTCGCCTTCGCAAAATACGGCTCCAGAATCATGGCACCCATGATAAAAACGCCGTTCGCCGCACCCCACAGTATATAACGCCAGCTCGCATCATGCCACAGTCCCGTACTGGTCCAGACAAACACCAGCGCAAACAGAGATGGAAACAGTTTTCCGACACGCGCACCGAACCATTTTCTTCCCAGCTTTCCGAATTTTGCCGCCGGAGAGGAAACCGCCAGCGGATAAAACATATAATCGCGGAACCAGGAGCTTAAGGTCATATGCCAGCGTCTCCAGTATTCCGACAAGGATTCTGAAAAGAATGGCCGCCGGAAGTTTTCTTCTATGTGGATTCCAAACAACTCGGAAGCGCCTGCCACGATATCCATGTATCCGGAAAAATCCGCATACATCCAGATTGTCATATAAATACAGCCGAGAAAGCAGGTAATACCGCTTAAGCCTGTGTACTGGTCAAAAATACTCTGCATGACCGGCCGCAGATTATCCGCAATTACCATCTTCTTGAAAAATCCCCACAGCATACGCTGACAGCCATAGGAAAAATCGTGGTACTCAAAGGCATGTCCCTCGTAAAGCTGTGCTGCCATCGGCTTGTAGCGGTTCATCGGTCCCTGGGTCATCTGCGGGAAATACGCAAGAAACAAGAGCAGCTTTGCATAATTCTTCTGCGCCTGTATTTTACCTTTATAAATATCCATCAGATAACCAATCGCAATTAACGTATAATACGAAATGCCCAGCGGAACCAGAAACCGCGGAATTGGAAGCTGCAGACCCGCAAACCCGAACAGCGTGTTGCCAATACCCGCGAAGAAACCGCCGTATTTTAAGATTAACAGAATTCCCAGATTAAAAATGACCGCTATTGTGAGAATCTTCTTTTTTTTCTTTTTATACTGCTTTTTCAGTGCCGATGCCGGAACTTTTTTTTCGGCAATCATCTGTTTGCATTCCTGTTCCAGACGGTCCATCCGGATACCGGCTGCCCAGATACTGATGCTCGTAAGCACCAGATATACCGGGGAGGCCGCACACGCCAGTGCGTAAAAAATCACACTGGCGCCAAGCAGCACCATCCAGCGGTATTTCAGCGGACATACCACATAATAAACCACATACAATACGCCCAGGAACAGCAAAAAGAACAGTGAGTTGACTGTCATTTTATGCCTCCTGCTGCAGTCTCTGTATTAATTTGTACATATCCTCCGCGCTGTTAAAGTTTTCTGGCTCCATATCCTCAAACTCGATTTCCACACCAAATGCGTCATTCAATTCTCCGATAAGGGAAACAATATCGAAGGAGTCCAGAATAGCATCGTCAATCAGCGCCTTCTCCGCCTCAAAGTCTACATCCGGTCTCAGTTCCTTTAAAATTTCCATTAATTGCTCCATTTTTTTCTCTCCTCTTCTTGGTTATCTTTATTATTTTTCCCTCAGCAAAAACTGCCGTGAGATAATCCCATCATATATATACCCCATTTTCTGATAAATAGCAATAGCATGTATATTTTCTTCATCCACCCAGAAATTCACCTTTTCCGCTCCGCCTTCCGTCAGAAGATACTCTGTGGCACCGCAGAAAAGCGTTCTTCCCATGCCAAGCCCGCGCAGTCTGGGACTGACTACCAGATGCTGCATAAATCCGGTCTTTCCTTTCGGAATCACCATAATCACCGCTCCGGCAGTACCGTCCGGCATCCGCACACCGATCACCTGCTGTTTTTCACAGTATTGGGCAAATTCCTCCGCTCCCGGAAGCAGCGTACTGTAGATATCCAGACTGCTCTCCCAGAGCGCAGCGACTGCGGGATAGTCCTTTGCCTTCATCTGCACGATCGGATACTCGGCAAGCTTTGACTGCTGATCCTCAGGCGGCAGGAAATGCTCTCCCTGACATTCCATTCTGCGGTACCGTTTATATGGTACAAATCCGTGTGCACACCAGCAGGAAACCCCGCATTTTTCCAGTGCTGCCGTCTCATCCCCGCGAAAAACAGTATCCAGGATCACCGGCTGCTTCCACCCTGAAAGCGCCGGGAGCGGCGCGCCATCTTTCATATAGTAAAACAAACGGCTGTAATATGTCTCCCGCACCTGGATGCAGAAGGTGCTCTCCGTTTCCTCCACATACAGTTTTCCCTGCCGGACCATATCCTCTACCTCTGCCGGCACAAAAAAGCAGTTAGTGACAACCGGGCGGTTTCTCTTCTTAAATGCCTTTACCCGTTCGCCAAACAGCGCAGCGGATGTAATTCTTTCCATCACATCTCACCTCCGCATTCCTCTTTTTCCATAAAAGAGAGATAAGGATTGTCCCGTACGCTCTGCGGCAATTCCTGCCGCGCCCGGCAGTCGCAGACCAGTGTCGGTGTGCAGATTTGTAAAAGATACTCCATCCCTTCCTCACTATCCGCCATATTCCTTATCACACAGTGAATGCCGCGCCCTAACAGTGCCTGCATCCTTTTTTCTGTCTCTTCGCCATCCCCCAGCAGCACTGCCTCTTTATATAAAAACTCCCCTGCCTGTTCAATGTATTTCTGTTTCAGGAAGACACGGTCTATCTTTCCGCGCTGGTTCATCGGCATCTGCTTCATCCAGATAAGCCGGTTCGGACACATATATTTCGGCAGATAATTCTGCAGCTCTTTGATGATCTGACTGTCACAGGATTCCTGCGCCTGATATATGAGAACGATCTTCCCCTTTTGCTCGTCATACTGACAACAGCAGCGTGTGATCCACGGGAACGCATTGACTGCGCTCTCAATCTCCGAAAGTTCGATGCGGTGCCCCATATGCTTGATCTGCCAGTCGCGCCTTGCCGCAAACATCAGCAGTCCCTGCTCATTTCTGCGCCCGTAATCACCAGTGTGATATATCATTTCCGGATACGCTGTATTGAGCGGATTTTGCCGGAATGCTGCTTCCGTCGCCTGCGGATTGCGGTAATAACCATGTGAAAGGCCGGTTCCCCGCACGCAGATTTCGCCGGTCTCCCCGTCCAAAACCTCCTGCCCTTTTTCATCTAACAGAAGAATCTCCGTATTCGGAAATGCCTGTCCGATCGGCAGCGTCTCCTGGTCAGAGAACTCCCGGTCCAATATATAATAAGTACAGTTGCAGGTAATCTCCGTCGGTCCGTACAGATTGACATACATCGCATCCGGGAGCTGACGCTTCCAGTCATTCAGCACCTTCATCGGCATCACTTCCCCGGAAAACATCACTTTTTTTAAATATAGCGGTCTGCTCTTTTCCAGTACCTTCATCGAAGAGAGAATGCTAAGTGCGGAAACCGCCCAGATGATGGTCGTTACCTTATGCTCATTCAAATAAGGGATCAGTCCCTTCGGCATGGAAAACATCGCCTGCGGCACAATGCACAACGATGCCGCATTGCGCAGCGTACAGTAGATATCCTTTACCGACACATCAAAATCAAAAGGTGCCTGGTTTGCAAACACTTCCTTCTCATCGAACTGAAAGGTTTCTGTGAACTGCTCCACAAGATCAATCACTGACCGGTGACAAATGAGCACTCCCTTCGGCACTCCGGTGGAACCGGAAGTAAATATTACATACAGAGGATCGGTATCCAGGTGTGCCCTGCGGATCTTCCCCAACAGTACCTCATCCGCCTGCAGCCCCTGCTGCTGTTCGCGGATAAGCAGCTTTTCCTCCGGCACAAATTCGCAAAACTTCTCTGTTTCTTTTTGCGGTACAACCGCAAGAAACGGCTGCGTAACATCCAGAATTGCACGGATGCGCGCCGCCGGAAGCTTCACATCCACCGGGACATAAAAATTTCCGCTGTATACGATCGCCATAAAGGAGACCAGACACTCTACGGAATGATCGGTGGCTACCACCACCGGCTGATTTCGAAACCCATATCCGGCAATTCTGCTGCCGAGCGCTTTTGCACGCTCCACCAGATCCCGGTAAGTAGCCTGGCACGTCCGGTCCGCAAAAGCCGTTTTGTCTGGAAACCGCGCGGCTGAACGCTCCAGATAATCCAATACATTTGTTATCATAAAAACATCCTTTCTTTGGCTTTATAATATTATAACATACTTGTGAGAGAAATGTGAGAAAAATGAAACAAATTTGTAGGGATTTTGAAATAAAAAAGTATAATTTTTGTATTGACACAGCGAACCAGATGAACTAGAATATAGAAGTATGTTTATGTTAAAACGTCCGTGTCCGGGATTAACATAACACGTTTTAAGATGAAGATGAATTGAAAATATTTTGGAGGTGTCAGGGAATTGGCTAACATTAAATCTGCGAAAAAGCGTATTCTGGTAAACAAGACAAAGGCTATGCGCAACAAGTCCATCAAATCCAGCGTAAAGACAGCTATTAAAAAAGTAGAAGCTGCTGTTACCGCACAGGATAAGGCTGCTGCAAGCGAGGCTCTGCTTTCCGCTACGTCTACGATCGACAAGGCAGCAAAGAAGGGTGTTTACCACAAAAACAATGCAGCAAGAAAAGTTTCCCGCTTAACGAAGCTTGTAAATAATATGTAATATTCTGCAGGGGACTGCTGCCCTGTAGTACATCGTAAAACATACGAAAAACCCATCGGTCCGTCATCCGATGGTTTTTTCTTTTTTTGCTGCTCCATTCACAGCAGCCTCCCTGCGGGACAATGTCCCCAGGCAGCGGCTCCTGCTCTACATATCTGAAAACAGTTTCTCCTGATATATGCCGTCTGCGATCAGCTTTTTGAAGGATTCCATCACCGCCGGTTTATCCTCTTTATAAGTAACGCCAAACCACTTGTCAGGTGTCTCCAGCATTTTCACCGTCACCCTGCCATCGCGCAGAAGCTGTCCGATGTACGTCGGCAGCAGATATTCCGCCTTCTCTTCCTTCCCGGCAATATTCCGGAAAAATTCTTCAAAGCCCTCCGTTAGCAGATCCATAAACTCCGGTGTCAGCCCCCACATATTCATAGAGACGTGGCTCTCCACATCTACAGGAGCACCGTCCACGGCTGCTCCCTGTGCAGTCTTTACGATATCATGCGTCTCCACCACATCCTCCAGAAAGCCTGCTTTATTCACACGGCAGATTCCGCGCGTCACACCGCCGTGGTTACTGAGCGTATTTTTCAAAATAAAACCTGCCATGCAGAATCGGTACGGCTCTGCCGGAGAATACTCCTGCAGAAAGTCGTGCAGTCTGACATAAGCTTCCTTTCCATAATAATCGTCCGCGTTGATCACCACAAACGGCTCTCTGATAATATCCTTACAGCAGAGCACTGCCTGTCCTGTCCCCCACGGCTTTGTGCGCCCGGCAGGAAGGGATACTCCTTCCGGCAGATCCTCCAGAGACTGGAACGTATATGCCACCTCAACATCTGCCTTCCTGCAGACTGCCTCAATGCGGTTTCCGATCACCTCCCGGAAATCCTTTTCAATATCTTTCCGGATGATAAAAACAATTTTGTTAAACCCGGCCTCTATCGCGTCATGAATAGAATAATCCATGATGATCTCCCCGCAGGGACCGACCGGCGCAAGCTGCTTGATGCCACCGCCATAGCGTGCACCAATTCCGGCAGCCATAATAACTAACGCTATACGCTTCTTTTCACCATTCATCGCATTCCTCTCCCGTTTCTTTTTAAATTTTTACAGTTCTTTTTCGCACATTGCAAGTGCTGATGCGATTACGGCGTCCATATCATAGTATCTGTATTCGCCAAGCCTGCCGCCGAAAATCACGTGCTCCTCTCTGTCTGCCAGCGCCTTATACTGCACATATAACGCGCCGTTCTTTTCATCATTCACCGGATAATACGGTTCGTCCCCCGGCTTCCATTCCGAAGAATACTCACGGCTGATCACTGTCTTCGGCTGCGTGCCGAACTCGAACCATTTATGCTCGATGATCCGCGTCCAGGGTGTCTCCCGGTCTGTATAATTCACTGCCGCATTTCCCTGGAAATTGGGCATGTCCAGCACCTCCGTCTCAAAGCGCACTGAACGATACTCCAGCGCCCCCAGGCGGTACCCAAAATAAGCATCAACCGGTCCGGTGTAGATCACCTTGTCCGCCAGTGCGTCCAGCTCCTGCTTCTGTTTGAGATAATCCACATTCAGACGCACCTCCGTACCTTCCAGCATATTCGCAACCATCTTTGTATAACCGCCCACCGGAATACCCTGGTAAAGCGCGTTAAAGTAATTATTGTCGAACGTCAGCCGCACCGGCAGCCGTTTAATGATAAATGCCGGAAGCTGGTCGCACGGTCTGCCCCACTGCTTTTCCGTGTAGCCCTTAATCAGCTTCTCATAAATATCCGTGCCGACCAGGCTGATGGCCTGCTCCTCCAGATTCTTCGGCTCCGTAATACCGGCGGCTTTTCTTTGCTCTTCAATCTTTTGCTCTGCCTCCTGCGGTGTCACCACACCCCACATCTTATTAAATGTGTACATATTAAACGGGAGTGAATAAAGCTCCCCATGATAATTTGCAACCGGAGAATTTGTAAAACGGTTGAATGTGGCGAACTGATTTACGTAATCCCAAACCTTTTTATTATTTGTATGAAAAATATGTGCTCCATAAACATGGACATGAATATCCTCAATTTCTTCTGTATAAACATTTCCCGCAATCTGCGGACGCTTATCAATCACCAGACAGGTCTTCCCCGCCTTCTTTGCTTCCTGTGCAAACACAGCACCGTACAGTCCGGCTCCAACTACCAGATAATCGTAGTGATTCATTGTGTTCTCCTTTATTTTTTTCTCTAAGCATATTTCTATTATAATTGATTTTCCTGTCTGTGTCTATGAATTTACCAAATAACTGCGAATGTATTCAAAAAGATACCATTTTTACAATCAAATGGCTTTATCCAGCCCTGCACTGTCTGAGCTTTCGCTGCCGGCTTTGGTGACCGGATCCGGTTTACAAGCCGTATTCAATAGCAATCTGGCTTCCATCCCTTGTCTTTCTGACCTTAATCTGCTGTGGAATATTCTCCATAAGCTCTTCCCTGTGGCTGATGATTCCCACCAGCTTGTTACTTCCGGTCAGATTCATTAAAATTTCCATCGCACTATCTATCGATTTCCGGTCTAACGTTCCAAAACCTTCATCCACAAAGAGTGCATCCATTTGCACTCCGCCAAGATTAGACGACACTGTATCCGATAATCCCAATGCGAGGCTCAGTGAGGCCTTAAAGCTTTCTCCGCCCGAAAGATTTCCCACCGGTCTTCTGTGTCCCGTATAATTGTCTAACACTTCGAGATCAAGGAAATTATTGCTTCTTTTACCAAGAGAATCCTCCTGACGGTACAGTTCATACTGCCCGTCGCTCATCGGCAGTAGCCGCCTGTTTGCAGCGGCGATAATACCGTCAAATCCCGCCGCCTGTATGTACTGCTCTAATGTAATCTTTCCGTTTCCGGTTGTGCCTTTAACCAAATTATATAGCCGCTGACAAATTGCATTCTCTTTGCGTGCTTTTTCTAATTCTTCTCTCCTGCTAAGAATACTCCGCCTTTTTTCTTCGTTGATACTTATTCTGTTTTCGTTATTATTACAATTCTTCCTGATCAAATCTACATTTGCGCTCTGCCCATCACATACAGTCTTTAAGGCTTCAATGTCTATAATCTTTCTCCCTTTTGCATCCAGTTCAGCGTCTAAAAGCTGTTTCTTATTAGTTGCAACAGCCTGATTATATTCATTAATCACTTTATCCGACGATGTGATATCATCTTCATTCACAACGCATATCCGCATTTCCTCTACAGAAGAGAATCCATTTGCAATGACTTCTTCATCTAACTTCTTTCTTAAAGCCTCTTCATCCTTTTTCTGCTGTTTCAGACTATCCTTCAATGTCTCTAATTTTGACTTAACAGCTGTAACATTGTTGTCAGCCTTTTTCTTTTCCTCCTCTGCCCTCGCAATATCATCTAGTATCTTATTTTTCTTCGTCTCTGCCTGTTTTCTCTCTTTTTTTGCTGTTTTCCAATCCGGGAAGCTCAATTTTTCAAGCGTCTTTCGTGTCGCTTCCGTTTCCGCCAGCTCCTGTTTAAGTTCTTGCCTGTTTTCATTGAGTTCTTCTTTTTTCAAATGAAGTTTCTCTGTTTCATCCCCCTGTGCAGCTTCGAGATCTTTTTCAGCCTTCTTAAGTGTCCTGCAATCTTTATCAATGGAATTATATTCTTTTATCTTCTCCTTTAACATCATCTCAACCAGCGTTTTTGCTTCCTTTACCGCCCTAATCAATTCTTCAAGAGACGCTTCCTCCATATCTATGTCCAAAAGCGGGCTTTCAATGCAATCCAGTATCGTTATCTTGAGCTGCCCCTCAAATTCTTCCAATGATGTCTTTGCTATTTCTGCTTCAGTATTTGCATTGCTCTTTTTCTCCTGAAGCTCAGACTCTTCTTCCTGAAGTCTTTTGAACTCCTCTTCTGAAATCGCAGCCTCTTTAAGCTTCGCCGGATCTGGATGATGCACAGAGCCACACACCGGACATTTCTCTCCTTCTACAAGTTTTCTCGCTAAAATGCCAGCTCTGCTATCTTCGAGAATGTGCTCAGCCTCATCTCTCCTGCCACATGCTTCTTCATATTTGTCACGTATATCTAAAAATGCTTTTTGTTTTTTTGAAAGAACCTTCTTCCTTTCCTCTCTTTCCGGAATCTGTCTGTCTATTATTGCACCTAAATCCATCAAAAGCTTCTTTAACTTTTCACTCTTGTTTTTTGCCTCTACCAGTTCAGCCGGCTTATCCTTTAATTCCTTAACCGTCTCAGCAAGGGCTTTTATCTTCTCCTTTAGAGATTTCTCATCTTCTTTTAAAACCGCTTCTTCTGTTCTAATATTTTTATCGCGCCCTTTAAGCTTTTCTAGCTTTCCTTCGAGTTCCTCTTTTTGCTGATATTTCTGTTCCTCTTCATCAATCCGGCTTATCGTTTGCTTTAATTTATCAGCCTCCGGTTCCTGCTTTTTTGCACTGTTAAATACAACTTCAGCCTGCTTTACAGCTGCTGCAGCCGTCTCAAAATCTGATTCTGTCGTTTTAATCTGCTTTTGAGTTGAAGAAACCTCATCAGACTTTTTAGTCCACGCAGAATAAGACGGATTCACATTACGGGTGGCTTTCTTTTGTTTGTCCAAAAGCAGGATCATTCCATCCATTTCCGTCTTTCTTTTTTCAAGCTTCTCTTTCTCCTTTTCAAGATTATCTCTTTTCTCGATGAAGCTGTTATTGGTCCTTGCCAGCGCAAGCTCCTCGTTGTTCTTCTTCAGCTCCGCCTCTGCTTTCTCTAAATCTGCTTTTATGCACTCTAATCTTTCTCTGTCTGACAAAATCAGACGCTCCATTACGTCTAAAATTTCATCCAGATTCCACATACTTTGGGATCTTCCAGCTCTGCTCTTAAGATCCTCCAGTTCGTCCAAAAGCTCATCATCTTCACTTGCCTGCACATCCCCGAAATATTGAATAATACTGTTTTCAGCATTTGCCTTAATCCTGTAGCTTTCATCCATTCGGTCTTTCAATCTGTACTCTATATTTTTATATCCGTTCGTTAAAAATATTGTACGCAGTATTTCTGTTCTCTGATCCGTTTTCGCATTCAATAAATCCCGGAATTCCCCCTGCGCTATCATCACAATCTGCTTAAACTGCTTCTCATCAATGTGCAGCAGTTCTTTTACGGCATTATTAACCTGCGTCAACCCCTCTATTGGTGTTTTCCCCTCTTCATAAAGAATTGCCTTTTCCTTTTCTAATACCACACCGGAGCCGCGTTGTTTTTTCCTTTCATAAGATGGCTGTCTCCAAACATGAAATTCACGCCCCTGATGTGAAAAATAAAAGTCTACATAACTACGATCAGAATCCCCGGCATATTCACTTCTTAAATTTTTTGTATCCCTATATGTTCCGCTTGTCGTTCCATATAACGCAAAACATATCGCATCAAATATCGTAGTTTTCCCCGCACCAGTGTCTCCGGATATTAAAAACACACCCTTTTCTTCAAAGGCATCAAACTCTATTTCCGGAATTCTCCCCGCATAGGGACCGATTGCGCTTATAATCAGTTTAACTGGTTTCATTTATAACACCTGCCTCCCGTGCCGCTGTCCTCATTACATCCATTTCTTCTTCTGTAATCTCGCAACCATACATCAGCCTGTAAAAGTCTCCGATTAACTCTGAAAATGATTTATTTTCGGCAATTCTGCTGATATCCACCTGCTCAATCTCTCTTGTATGTGAATTGTCGTAATCAATTCGGACTGTATTGGGATATACCTGTTGGAATACTCCCATTACATCATTGATAATATCCTCGTCTGTCAATGTTGCATAAATGAAATCCTCCGGAGCTTTTACATTCCTTTTATCCAGCAGCTCCTTCAGCGTCCCTTTTATGTGTCTCATGTTCCTCATCGGTTTTAAAGGAACAAGCTCTGTCTTAACCCGTTCCTCCGCTGATACCGTAATAAGGGGAACCGACTTTTCATTATTCGCTTCGCTAAGCGAATATTTAAGAGGAGAACCTGCATATCGAACCTCATCTCTTCCAACTTTCTGAGGAGAATGAATATGCCCCAGTGCCACATAGTCAAAATCATCAAAG
>DKTR01000065.1:11993-27344 GCA_002473385.1 Lachnospiraceae bacterium UBA7225 | reverse complement strand
CGGTCGGAAATTAAGCGCTTACGCTCGAATTGGCGAAACGATATTGGTCCGTCCAATTAACAATGAATACGCTGTAAAATTATATGAAGAAAAACAGCATTAAGTATCATCGCAAAATGGGAACGGCCACACAGCAGACATTATAGCCTGTTGTGTGGCCTTTCTGTTGCCCCCGCTTGAAGGGTGTCAGTCAAAAATATCCTTCTTTTAGGTTATCCCTAGGCTGAACCCTCTTTTGGCCGCAGCTCCTTTTTGTTATCTCACATATATCCTTTTAGAAATTGCCTGTCTCTTCATCAAATTCTGCAAACTCATCAAACATTTCCGCATCAGCGCCATCCATGATGTCTTCGGTATTTAAGTCTTCCAATACGTCTTCCGGAACACTTGCATCATCTGTAATGCCTGCATCATCCGCTGCACCCATTTCCTCCGGAGCTGCCTGCTCTGCGGCATCCTCTACCCCAAAGGCATCTTCAAGAATACCCATGATAAGATTGTAAAGAACTGCTTCATCTGCATCCTCCAGATAGCTTTCTGCAAGGAAGTTCTCGGAATCTTTAAAGATCAGTCTTCTCACATATTTATCAAGCTGCACCATCTCTTTATCCTCATAGGACTTATCCGGTGCCTGTGCCTTTGTATCTTCAATGATTGTCTGGCTGACAGTCTGGTCTGCTGCTTCCTCCGCTGCAACGGAATCCACACCTTTTATCAGCATCCTCAGGAGATACTTTTCCACCTTTTCCGGGAAAAGCTGAGCTGCTGTCTCTGTCAGATATACCTGCGAAGCTCCGTCCTCACTGGTGATCATAGTGCTCTGGAAAGCACGATCCATATCTTCCTTTACCGCATCGTAAAGCTCACGATCCTCCGGATTTAAGCTTTCCTCTGTCAGAACCTCCTGCTGCTCTGCTGCCTGTGTTTCCTGAGCTGCCGCATCTGTCTCCGGAACCGCTGCATCTGTTTGTGCCTGGCTGCCATCTCCCTCATCGGACGGTGTCAGCACATCAACATTTTGTGTATTTTCTTCCGGAAGAGAATCTGTGGCTTCTGTCGTATCACCATCGGTAAATACCGGATCTTCTGCATCAGATGTCCCGTCTTCCGTAAATACCGGATCCTCTGCAGCGGATGTCCCGTCTTCCGTAAATACCGGATCCTCTACATGAATCGTTCCGTCGTCTGTAGCTTCCGGAATGCCGAACTCGTTTTCTGTCTGCTCCTGCTGTTCGGACTGCTCCTGTACAGTCTGGGTGGTATCCTCTTCAGAAACCTGCAAACCATCACTCTCCAGCGCGGAAGGATCGGTATTATCCAGAATACTGTCGTTGTCGAGATCACTCAGATCGTCCACAATTACCACATCTCCGTCTGCTTCCGTCTCCTGCGCCTCTGATTCCTGCTGTTTCGCATCTTCCCGGGCAGCCGCCTCTGCTTCCTGCGCACGCTCTTCGGCTTCCTGCTGTTCCTCCTCGGATGCTCCTGCATCTCCGGCAACGTTTGCCTGCACACGCTCCAGTGTCGCCTGAAGCTGAATAAGGTCGTATTCCTGCTGTGCAATCTGCTGCATCAGCTCTGCGATCTGCTCACTCTGATCTTCATTAATGGTAATGTCGTAATCATTCGACACCTCATTTACAATATTTGTAATCTCTTCTATATTAGTAACATTCTTTTCGATTACCTGTATCTTTGTCTCATTGATAACCGCAGTTGCCTTACTCTGTCCAACTTCATTTGCCAGATTTCCGGTCGTCACCAGCTCCTGGTTTGCAAGCTCTACCTTTACCGGATCGAGTTTCTGTTTGCTTGCCTGTTCGTAAGCCATGATAACACCCGTAAGCGCTCCGGTACCGGATACTTTGAACGGACAGGCTGCCACCACCTGGCAATTTGTAACACCGGAGGTTGACAGAGTAGATGCAATCATATTGCACGTTACCCACTCCAGATTAGCCGTCTTTACCTGGATCCCGCCAGAGCTGGTGGGCGCTACTAATGCACAACTATAAGTATGATTTCCAATCTGTTCCATCGGAACATAGGATCCGAGATGATTTCTCTCATCGGTGTTGTTGATGTAAATGACATCCACGCCGTCGTAGGTCACCCCGAAATACCGCATCATGGTATCCTTCTGATCCTGTGACAGATCAGCGCCCAGCGTGACCACCTTGCGGCTGTCCGCCATCGCCGGAACTGCACATCCAAGCACCGTTGCCAGCGCAAGAATCATGCTGCTGATTAATTTCTTCTTCATAATCCTTATCCTCCTTATAAATTATTTACTTTGAGAGTGCCTCCACAATTTTTTCAAAATGCATTGCATGAGAAGCCTTTACGAGTACAGTATCTCCCTTCCGGATGCTGCCCGGAAGCACATCCAGAACCTCCTCCACTGTATCTGCCGTGATCACCTGCTTTCCCGGATCAAGACCGCGTATTGTTTCCGCCATGTGACGGCACAGCGTCCCCACGCAGAAAAATACCGGAATATCCAGTTCCGCCGCGAATCTGCCGACCTCCTCATGAAGCTGCCGCTCATTTTCCCCCAGTTCTCCCATATCTCCGAGAACCGCCAGCTTCCTGCCGGAAGTATCTGCAAGAACGCTCAGGGATGCCTTCATCGACATCGGATTGGCATTATAGCAGTCATCCACTATTGTAATGCCATTCTCCTCAAGGATGTGGAATCTGCCTCCAAGTGCCTCCAGCTTTTCAATTCCCCGCCGGATTTCCTCCAGAGTCATACCAAGCGCCCTGCCGACTGCCGTTGCAGCCAGGGCATTCTGCACCATGTGATACCCCGGAATGGGAATCGTCACAGCAAAGCTTTCTGTTCCATCATGAATTCTGCACTTTACTCCCTTTAAGCCCACATTTTCAATGTCCGTTGCCCGGATACCGCGCGCGCTCTCAATACCGAAAAACTGCGGCGTAATCCCTCTTACTTCCTTCAATGTGGACAATTTATCATCATCCCCGTTCAGGACGATCTGTCCGTCCGGGGCAATGAAATCAAAAATCTCTGACTTGGCCCGCAGCACACCGTCACGATCTCCCAGGAACTCCAGATGACAGGTGCCAATATTGGTAATCACACAGACATCCGGGCGGGCAATCTTACTGAGCCGGTGCATCTCTCCGAAATGGTTAATGCCCATCTCCAGAACCGCCACCTCATCCTCTTCTCTCAGCCCGAAAACGGTGAGCGGAAGCCCAAGCTCGTTGTTGAAATTTCCCGGTGTTTTCAAAACCCGGTATTTTTCCGAGAGCACACTGGCGATCATCTCCTTTGTGCTGGTCTTTCCAACACTGCCGGTGATCCCGACTACTTTTATATGTAACTGCTGCCGGTAAAACTCCGCAATCGCCATCAGCGCCTTTAACGTAGATTCCACACGGATATATGGTCCCTGTACAGTCTCCGGTGCCTTTTCACAGAGCACACAGAGCGCTCCCTGCGCATAAACCTGCGGAATGAACCGGTGTCCATCCACGCGCTCTCCCGGAATTGCCGCAAAAAGGCTTCCTTTTCCGGCTTTACGGCTGTCAGTGACGATGTCTGCCACCTCTCTGGTGCGTTCGGCATCATTCCCGACATACACCCCGCCGCAGGAGGCGGCGATATTTTCCAATGTAAGATTTTTCATAAATTACCTCTTCGACACCTCTATCAGCTTCTCGCACAAATCAGCGAAGGTCATGCCGACTGCCGCTGCCTCCTGAGGAAGCAGGCTGGTCGGCGTCATGCCCGGAAGGGTATTTGCCTCCAGACAATAGATGCCGCCCTTTTCATCCATCATAAAGTCCATGCGGGCATAGCTTTCCAGGTGGAGCGTATGGTATGCTTTCAGGGCAATTTCCTGCATTTTCTTCGTCAGCGCGTCACTAAGCGGGGCAGGACAGGTTTCAATCGTGCTTCCAGCCTGATATTTATTTTTATAATCGTAGAAGCCGGTGATCGGAGCGATCTCCACGACCGGATACGCCTCGCCGTCTATCACACCCACCGTATATTCCTTTCCCCGGATATACTGCTCCACGATCAGTTTATTCTCGTAAGTAAATCCATTTTCTATCGCTTCAGAAAATTCTTCTTCCGTATTTACGATGTAAACACCTACACTGGAGCCGCCGCATGCCGTCTTTACCACACACGGAAGCTCTACGCCAAGCTCCGCTGCACTCCCCGGTGCGTCCGTTTTTTCCACGATCACACTTGCCGGTGTCGGCACGCCATTCTCGCGGAACATTTGTTTTGTGATCGTTTTATCCATTGCCAGTGCACTGCCAAGATAACCGCTTCCGGTATAGGTGATGCCAAGCAGATCGAATGCCGCCTGTATCCTGCCATCCTCCCCGCATGCTCCGTGCAGCGCCAGAAATACCACGTCTGCCTCTCTGCATAAATCAAGCACCCCCGGGCCAAAGAACTCCCGCCGCTCTGTCTTCAGTGTCTCCATAGAGTCGTTAAAGCTTCTTATGTACGCCGCCTCGCGCTCCACATCGTACTCCTGTGCAAACGCCATCTCCGCCTGCAGGCCTTCCCTTCCGCAGAACACATCGAGCAGGATCGCCTGATGTCCTTTGCTGCGCAGCGCCTTACACACCTGGGTGCCTGACACAATGGAAACATCGCGCTCCGTGCTGGTTCCCCCTGCCAGAACTACAATTTTCATACCCTCTTCCTCGCCTCCTACTTTAAAGTATACCCAAAAGGAAGTCACAATACAAGTGTATCATCACTTCCTTTATCTTAAATATTTATTATGATTTTATTTACTTTCCAGAATCTTATCAATACTTACCAGCTTTACGCTAAGCACAAAAATCTCTGACGCAATTGCCAGCTCCTCCGGTGTCGGATAAGACGGCGCAATGCGGATGTTGCTGTCCTGCGGGTCTTTTCCGTACGGATAGGTTGCACCTGCCTCCGTCATAACAAGTCCCGCCTCTTTCGCTTTCGCCACAATTGCCTTTGCACAGCCCGGCAGCGCATCAAAAGAAATAAAATAGCCGCCGCGCGGACGGATCCAGCTTCCAATCTCCAGATCGCCCAGCTCTTTATCCAGCACATTCAGCACTGCCTCAAATTTGGGACGCATGATGTCCGCATGCTTCTTCATATGGCTCACCATTCCGTGAATGTCCTTAAAGAAACGCACATGACGGAGCTGGTTCAGCTTATCATGCCCGATTGTCTGAATGCGCATATGCTGACGCACAAACTCCAGATTTGCCGGAGATGCCGCCATTGCTGCCACACCCGAGCCCGGAAAGCTTACCTTAGAGGTGGAGCAGAATTTAAATACCATATCCGGATTTCCCTCTTTTTTGCACTCCATCAGAATTTCGATCAGGTGATCCTGCTTATCATCATACAAGTGATGAATGCCGTATGCGTTATCCCAGTAAATGCGGAAATCCTTTGCCGCCGGTTTCAGGCGTGCAAAACGGCGCACAGTTTCGTCAGAATAGGTGATACCCTGCGGATTCGAATATTTCGGTACGCACCAGATACCCTTCACTGATTCGTCATTGTTAACATATTCCTCAACCATATCCATATTGGGTCCATCCGGTGTCATCGGAATATTTACCATCTCGATTCCAAAGTACTCTGTGATGGCAAAGTGTCTGTCATATCCCGGCACTGGACAGAGGAATTTTACCTTGTCCAGCTTGCACCACGGCGTGCTTCCCATTACTCCGTGCGTCATGGAGCGTGCAACAGTGTCAAACATAATATTCAGACTGGAGTTTCCGTAAATAATAATCTGGTTTGCCGGAACCTCTGTCATATCTGCAAGAAGCTCCTGCGCCTCCGGAATACCATCCAGGACACCATAGTTTCTGCAGTCCACACCTGCCTGACATTTTAAGTTGGAAGTGCTGTTTAAAACATCCATCATGCCCATCGCGAGATCAAGCTGCGCTGCAGAGGGTTTTCCTCTGGACATATCCAGATGCAGATTCTGCGCTTTGATCTGATCAAATTTCTTCGAGAGCAGTTTCTTTTCTTTCAGTAACTCTTCCTTGCTTAGATCCTTGTACGCTGCCATTTTTTCATTCTCCTCCTAAAAATAATGATAGGGTAACTATGAGTTCCCCATGATGCCTCCGGATTTCTCCGTGTTTCACACTCCCGAAATCCGGAAAACATTTGAAATCCGCTCATTTTTCTGCGAAAAATGGCTGCTTTCTCATGTTTGGCGGATCCTAAAGTCATGTTTTTTCACGCAAGCGTGAAACACATGACCTTCTGACCCTGGCATCATTTTATTGCCTTAAATAGATTCCCTGCGACTCGATCCAGTCGTCGATGTCCTCAATGCATTCCTGTGCCCAGGTAGGACTAAGTTCTGTCGCCGCAGTCTCCTTTAATGCCTGTTTTTCCTGTCTGCCCTGTTCCTGATCTTTCTTCTCTTCACCCATACACAAGCCTCCTTTTCCTGCAGACGCTGCACTCTGGAGACATCTGCATATTAATCTTTTTCTTTCCGGTTAAAAAATCCTTCCTGTCCAAGCTCCTGCGTCTGCACGCTTCCGCGCACCTTAAACTGCAGTTCCGGGTTTTTAATACTTACCCTGGTGTGATCCGGAACAGAGGAAGTGATAAACGCATTACTTCCAATGACCGCCCCTTCTCCGATGATGGTCTCTCCTCCCAGAATAGAGGCACCGGAGTACACTGTGACGTTATCCATAAGCGTCGGATGACGCTTAGCTCCCCGAAGCGACTGCCCGCCTCTTGTGGAAAGCGCTCCGAGCGTCACGCCCTGGTAAAGCTTCACATTTTTGCCGATGACGGTCGTCTCACCGATCACCACGCCGGTTCCATGATCTATAAAGAAGTACTCGCCTATCGTTGCTCCCGGATGAATGTCGATTCCGGTAAGATTGTGCGCATATTCCGTCATAATTCTCGGAATCATCGGCACTCCCAGAATATGAAGCTCGTGTGCAATGCGATTGACGCTAATGGCAAACACGCCCGGATATGAGAAAATAACCTCATCCGTATTAAACGCTGCCGGATCGCCGTCGTATGCCGCCTGTACATCCTTCGCCAGCATTTCCCGCAGCCACGGCAGTCTGTGCAGAAAGCTCTGCACGATCTCCTCTGCCTTGCAGCGGCATTCGCACTCTGCCGTTGCGCCGGCACATTCCAGAGCCTTTCCCACCTGTTTTGTCAGCTCATATTCAATATTCTCCAGCAATTCCCCGACATGATACCGCACTGTGCCGCTTTTCAGCTTCTTATACTCATAATATCCCGGAAACAATACCTGACGCACCATCTCGCATATTTTGATGATCATTTCCCTGTTCAGCCGGTTATCGGAATCGATATTGCTGATAATGGAATGCTTTTCATAGCTTTCCAGAAGGGATGCAACCAGCGCTTCCATATGCGCCGTCTGTGATTTACTCATGTGCCGTTCTCCTAAAATTACAATTTGCGGATAGTATAGCACATTTTGAAAAAAAGAGCAAACCCTTCTCAGAAGTTTGCCCCTTTGCATAAAATTATTTTATAGCAGACCGGTTTTCTTGTCAAATGCTATTTAGCTTCACTTTAGGGATTGCACTTTTCGATAAAATTCGCTATACTGTTACTTATATTTAAAATAATATTCCGAGGTGATAGCATGAGTCGTTTTTTTGACATGAATAATGGTTTTTTCCAGTTTTTGTCCCGGGTTGCAGATCTGATGATCCTAAATATCGTCTTCCTTATAACCTGCATTCCCATTGTAACAATCGGTGCTGCCTGGACGTCTCTGTACTATGTGGCGCTGAAAATGGTCCGCAATGAAGAATCCTATATTGTACGCAGCTATTTTAAATCATTTAAAGAAAATGTCAAACAGTCTACCATTATGTGGCTGATTACTGTTGCACTGATTCTGCTACTCTTCTTTGATTACCGTATTTTAAGTGTAATGGAAGGAACACTGGCGCAGGCAGTGCAGATCGGTCTGACACTGGTCGTAGTCGTTCTGGCAATGATCCTAACATACCTGTTCCCGCTGCAGTCGAAGTTCTACAATACAATCAAAAACACCTGCAAGAATGCGCTACTGATGTCGATCCGCCACCTGCCGCAGACACTGATCATGCTGGCAATCACAGTTGCCTCCGTGTTTATTACGTTCCTTAACAACTGGACGTTTTCCTACGGTCTGCTGTTCTGGATGTTACTTGGTTTCGCTACTGTTGCGCTGGCAAAATCCTGGTTTTTCGTGCGTATCTTTGATAAGTACATCCCGAAAGAGGAAGAGGAAACGGCTTCGGACGAAGAATTTTCCGTACCAGTTGCTGAAGAAAAAAACGAACTATAATCTGTCCTTCTGTCGCATGTATGGCTGTGATTCCCCGCCCGGAACCCTCCATACATGCGATTACAGGTTTCGAATCCTGTCAATGATATCCATGTACTCACTGCAATATTTCTGATAAACCGGCTCTGCCGCGGTGCGGAAACGCTCCTTCTCTTCCTCTGAAATCTTTTCCCAGGTATGCACAGATACAATCTGCATCTCCGGCACGCGTGCATGCTCATCCTTTGTGCACTCTTCCACCAGCTCTGGAAACCGGTAAACTCCCAGAGTCGTCGGACACAAAAGTCTCCGTCATCCAGTAGTAAATATCTTCATACACTGCATCCCGGTCAATCTCATTCAGAATTTCATGGCGATCCTGCGGGTAAAGCTTGCATTTCACCTGCGTCATCCCCATCCGCAGAAACTGTCTGTATACTTTCAGTACGCCCCTGCCGAACTGTCCCACCGGATCGTCGTCCCCGGAAACAAACAACACCGGCAGATCACGCGGCATCCGGTCGAGGAAGTTTTCAAAGCTCAGCGTGTAGATGCTGTAAAACAAATTATAATACCCATTCAGGGTGAAGCGGAAGTTACAGAGCTTTTCCTGCATATAAGTCTGCACGTTTTCCTCATTCCGGCTCAGCCATGCCTTACCGTCGGGCTTTCCGAATTTCCGGTTATAGCCTCCGAATGCCATGGCATCAACCAGTGCACTGCGGTAATTCCAGCCGAGGAATTTTGCCATCATGCCGGTAAGCAGCATCCCGAACCGGGTAACGACGCGCGGCTGATAGCCTGTCCCCATGATTACCGCACCTGCAAGACCTTTCCCGTAAACACAAATATACTGCCGCGCCAGGAAGGAGCCCATGCTGTGCCCAAGCAGAAAATAGGGAACAGCGGGATATTTTTCCTGTGTCAGTATGCGCAGCCTGTGAATATCCTTCAAAAGTGTTTTGTTGCCGTCCGTATCCGCAAAATAACCGTAGTACTCCTCAGACCGCACCGAACTGCCATGCCCCAGATGGTCATTGCCTGTCACCAGGATTCCGCGCTCTGCCAGATATGCCGCAAACTCGTCATAACGGTCGATATACTCCACCATGCCGTGGGAAATCTGCAGCACCGCACGCACCTTTCCCTCCGGAATCCAGCGGATAGCATGGATTTCTGTAAAACCGTCATTTGAATGATAGGTAAAATGTTTCTTTCTCATTGTCCAGCCTCCTTACTGTGCTTTATATACCTCAAACTAAAATCTGTATCTAATATAACACATGTTGATAGTATAGCATATAATTCCATTTTTGGCGACCTTATCCTGCTCACCCATAATATCAATCTCTGTCTGACTGCGGTAGATGGATCTGTCTCCCACCACCGGCCAAGCCCCCGGAAGAACGTGCCACATACGGGTACTCATCAATTGCTAAAATCAGATGCTCATGCTCTGCCAGCCCAAAAACATATTAAAAGCCATGCTGATTTTCCAGTCAGCATGGCTTTTATTTTATCTCACGTTATTTTTCCGCCAAATACACCGGGTATTCCCGCCCTGCAATCAGCGTTTCCCGTCCGGTGTCAATCCTTAAATACAATCTGGTTTGCTTCCGGCTGTATA
The DNA here is from genome assembly GCA_002473385.1 of Lachnospiraceae bacterium UBA7225. Taxonomy (GTDB): domain Bacteria; phylum Bacillota; class Clostridia; order Lachnospirales; family Lachnospiraceae; genus Marvinbryantia. The sequence goes on along the minus strand of DKTR01000065.1, from coordinate 17,387 downwards.
CGACCCTTTTATTATAGAAATTGTTTTACAATGCCTTTCCGGAATCCTCAGCGCTTGCGAACGGTCCCGGTATTACGCGGATTCCCCGGTGTGTGCCAAAATAGTCGGCATCAAACTGGATCGGTGTTCCATCCGGACTTTCAAATTTCTGCTCCGGCTCAAATGCCTGACCAAGCACCTCCGTGTTGATCATCCTGTCTGTAAAGCCCTCCAGGAAATCATAAAGATTCGTATCCAGATAATATGCGCCATCCTTTTCCACCAGCTCGATGCGGACATCTGCCTCTGCGTCGGTCAGCCCGTTAACCTCGTTTTTGCAGGCCCTGGCGCCGCACAAATATACATTTCCCTCCGTCCATACCGGAAGATGTCCCGCATGGGCAGGCTCCAGCTTTTTCATATCCACAGGCTTGCTGAAATCAAACTGCGAAATCCATTCTGCGTAAGTCGGATACTCATCAAACATCCATGTTCCGGCCGCACGGTTCTCGAAATCAGCTCCATCGTCGCTGTCATGCGGAATAATAACATCTTCGGACGGCCATTTCTGCACAAAAATATTGTTGTAAAATCTGTCGTCCCCATGAAGGATAGTCATAAAGCCCATTACCTCTGTGCGATGCGGGATATGGTACGGCGTATAACGCGGACCGGTCCCTTCTCCAACACAGGTAAGTGCGCCGCAGATCAGATTATGCACCATGGCAACACCCTCTGTAGCAAACCGCAGGCTGACGTCAGAAAGCAGAATATTGTTATCAATCAATGTCGGACCGTGACCGACTTCCACAAAAATATCCTGTGACATCATACCGCCCTTCAGAATTTTTGCAAACTCCGGGCGCTGGTTATCATGAAGAAGATTCTGCGTAATGCGCGTACCCTGCGCCTCCCAGTCGCACCAGATGCCCATTGTGCAATGATGGATATGATTGCGGCGCATAATCACATCAATCGCCGCATGCATTTTGATACCGGCGATCTCAGCGCCGCCCTGCTCCATCATATTATTGATATGATGGATGTGGTTATCCTCAATGATACTAAACACACCGCCCATACGGCCGATAATACCGCCCTGCTCGCAGTGATGGATATTGTTGCGGCGGATAATATGACCGCCGATATTCTCCTTCAGCCAGCCATGATACTGTCCGCGGCATACGGCATCGCGCTCCATCTGTGTCGGGCTCTTGACATATTTATTGGTAAAATAATGCTCATTATCGGGATCCAGATATTTTCCTACAGAAATACCTGCGCACTTGCTGTTTGAAATATCGCAGTCCTCGATGATCCAGCCCTTACTCCAGTGCGGACCGATCATGCCGTCCTGAAATGCAGCGGGTGGCGCCCAGGTTGTTGCTGCCTTGTTAATATTAAAACCGCTGACGGTTATATAACCCACTCCTGTCTTCGACGGCATAAAGCACTCACGTCTTACATTAATTTCCACATTTTCTGCGTTCGGGTTTTGGCCCTGGAAATTTGCGTAAATGACCGTTTCATCCTTCTCTTTATCCTGCACGGCATACCATTTATACACCGATTCCTCCGGCACCCAGCTGCACTCATAAACCTCGCCCTTCATACAATCCTCAAGGCTGGTTGTCTCATACAGCGCTCTGTCATTCAGATACACGCAGCCGGTATGCTTGTCCGCCTTTGCAAAATACCAGTCACCATATACAAACGTAGTATATGGATTATATCCGCCAAAAATGCTGTTGCTGATGCGGCATACCCAGACATTGCCATCATAATTTTCCCAGCTTTTCACCTGCTCAGCACCGGTGATGACCGCACCCAGCGGCTCCGTGCTGCGGTAAGTGATCCGCGCGTCTGCCGTTCCTCCATGAACCGGATTTACATATTCACGATAAATGCCCGGTGCAACCAGCACCTCATCTCCCGGCTGCGCGATCTTCGCGGCATCGTTAATTCTGCGAAATGGCATTTCCACCGTGCCGTTTCCGTCACGTTTTGCATTTACATTTACATAAAGCTTCATAAAGAAAACCTCCCACTTAAGTACTATAGATATGTCAATTTTTTCTTATATTATCAGAAATGTGCACCGCTGTCTATTGAAATATCAACACAAAATATCTAAAAAATTGTCCACCTGCAGGATCTGCTACCGGCAGCTCCCTTCGGATACATGGCAACTGATATTAAAGGGAGACGGTTTTCGCCGTCTCCCTTAATTTCTGTACTATACTTTTTCTGGTCTTCCTACTTTCCTTTTACACTGCCCGCCAGCTCCTGACGCACAAGCGCTTTGCGCAGCGCCATTTCGGCGCGGTTGAGGTTGAGCATAGGATCCTTTCTCTGCAGGCGGCGTTCCGCACGGACCTGCGCTTCTCTGGCGCGGTTGATATCGATTTCCTCCGGCCACTCTGCCACCTCTGCCATAATTGTCACCTTATCCGGCAACACTTCCATGAAGCCGCTGTGAATAGCGGCAAGCTTCTTTCCGCTCTCCTCTGTAATGGTGACAATGCCCGGAACGATCAGCAATGTCATCGGGATATGGTTTTTATAAATACCTACCTCTCCCTCGCTGGTCGTCAGCTCCACCATCTTTGCCTTTCCCTCATAAAATACGCGTTCCGGTGAAATGATATTCAGTTGAAACAATTTATCGTCTGCCATACACTCACCTACTTCACACGGGCAAGAACATCGTCAATCGTACCGGCATTGAGGAACATACTCTCCGGTATATCGTCATGCTTTCCTTCCAGAATTTCACGGAATCCGCGAATAGTCTCAGCAATCGGCACATAGCGTCCCTCCATACCGGTAAACTGCTGTGCAACATAAAACGGCTGCGACAAAAATCTCTGAATTTTTCTCGCACGGCTTACGATCAGCTTCTCGTCCTCGGAAAGCTCATCCATACCAAGGATAGCAATAATATCCTGCAGTTCTTTGTATTTCTGCAGAATCTCCTGCACGCCGCGTGCCACCTTATAGTGCTCCTCGCCCACTACACGCGGGTCAAGAATACGGGACGTTGACTCCAGCGGATCCACCGCCGGGTAAATACCAAGCTCAACGATAGAACGCGACAATACAGTGGTCGCATCCAGATGTGCAAACGTCGTCGCCGGAGCCGGGTCTGTAAGGTCATCCGCCGGCACGTAAACTGCCTGCACCGAAGTGATGGAACCGTGCTTTGTGGATGTAATACGCTCCTGAAGAGCGCCCATCTCCGTCTGCAGCGTTGGCTGATAACCAACGGCGGAAGGCATACGGCCAAGAAGTGCGGACACCTCGGAGCCTGCCTGCGTGAAACGGAAAATGTTGTCGATGAACAGCAGCACATCCTTGCCGCCCTCATCACGGAAATACTCTGCCATGGTAAGACCGGTAAGCCCTACACGCATTCTGGCTCCGGGCGGCTCGTTCATCTGCCCGAATACCATAGTGGTTTTATTAATAACGCCCGACTCAGACATCTCGTGGTACAGGTCATTTCCTTCACGGGTACGCTCGCCCACACCGGTGAATACAGAATAGCCGCCGTGCTCGGTCGCGATATTCCGGATCAGCTCCTGGATCAATACCGTTTTTCCTACGCCGGCGCCGCCGAACAGACCGATCTTACCGCCCTTCTGATACGGGCAGAGCAGATCGACTACCTTGATACCGGTTTCCAGCATCTCTGTAGAGGTAGCCTGTTCCTCAAAATCCGGCGCTTCCCGGTGGATCGGCAGATACTTCACATCTGTCGGCGCTTCTTTATTGTCAATCGGCTCCCCGATCACGTTAAAGATACGTCCGAGCGTTTTCTCTCCTACCGGTACCGAGATCGGCGCACCGGTGGAGATTGCCTCCATCCCGCGCACCAGACCATCCGTCGGTCCCATGGCAATGCACTTTACCGTGTCGTCACCCAGATGCTGGGCAACCTCTACCACAAGCGTTTTGCCATCCGCCGTCGGAATATGGATCGCATCATATATACTCGGAAGCTTTCCTTCCGGAAACTTAATATCAAGTACTGCACCGATAATCTGAGTGATTTTGCCTTTTACTTGTTCTGACATGCTTTTTTTCTCACTCCTTATCCGCCAATGCTAGCTGATTGCTTCCGCACCGGCAATAATCTCTGTTAATTCCTGCGTAATCGAGCTCTGACGTGCCCGGTTATACTGCAGAGACAATTTTTCAATCATTTCCTCGGCATTGCTGGTCGCCGAATCCATCGCCTGCATCCTGGCCCCGTTCTCACTGGCAGATGCCTCAATCAGCGATCCGAACAAAATACTGGTAACATATTTGGGGATGATGATATCAAGCGACTGATCCGCCTCCGGTTCATAATTCATCGGCGTATTCAGGTCCGCCTCCCGCTGTCGGGTTTTTTGCGTGCCCGCCTCCAGCTCCTCATCGGTAAATTCCACCGGAAGCAGCTTCATCAGCATCGGAACATGCACCACCGTATTTTTAAAGGCAGTATACGCCACATAAATCTCACCGATCTCGCCATCCGTAAAAGCCTTCAGCACTGCCTCACTGATCTCACGCGCATCCGAGTACATCGGATTGTTCATGGCATCGCTATAATCAGCACGGACAGAATAGCCTCTGCGCTCCAGGAACTCCTTTCCTTTTCTTCCAATGGTAATCAGCTCCACATCCTCTTTTGCAAAATCGCTCCCGGTGATAAGCTTTTCCACACCGGAATTGTAGCCGCCCGCAAGCCCGCGGTTCGAAGTAATGGTAATAATACATTTCTTCTTACTCTCCCCGCCCTGCAGATAAGGATGCCGGATCTGTCCGGAATGCGACAGGATATGAGCAACGGTACGGTACATTTTTTCAAAGTATGGCTTTGCCTGCTCCGCACGCTGCTTTGTCTTCTGCAGTTTTACGGTAGATACCAGCTTCATGGCTTTTGTAATCTGTCCGATGCTCGATACACTGCTTTTACGCCTCTGTATGTCTCTCATGGAAGCCATTTGGTATCACCCCTTACTTTTTAAAATTTGCCTTGCATTCCTCGATTGCCTGCACCAGCAGCTTCTCCGTCCCGTCAGAAATCTCCTTCGTCTCGTTGATAGCTTTTGGTATCTCCGGATATTTCGTCTGCACAAGCTCAAACAGTGCATTCTGGAACGGTAATATATCTGCTACCGCAATATCCAGCAGATACTTCTTTGTCGCCGCATAGATAATCATGATCTGGTCGGCAACCGGCATCGGCTGATACTGTGTCTGCTTCAGCACCTCTTTAATGCGCTCACCCTGCGCCAGCTTTTCCTTCGTATCGGCATCCAGCTCGGAACCAAACTGTGAGAACGCAGCCAGCTCGCGGTATTGCGCCAGCTCGACACGGATCGGAGCCGCGATTTTCTTCATCGCCTTGATCTGCGCCGCACCGCC
>DKTR01000065.1:0-11696 GCA_002473385.1 Lachnospiraceae bacterium UBA7225 | reverse complement strand
TTCTTCATCGCCTTGATCTGCGCCGCACCGCCTACACGGGATACGGAAAGACCCGCATTTACTGCCGGACGGAAGCCTGCATTAAACATCTCGGTCTCCAGGTAGATCTGACCGTCTGTAATAGAAATAACATTCGTCGGAATGTAGGCGGATACATCGCCCGCCTGCGTTTCAATAATCGGAAGCGCTGTAAGCGAACCGCCGCCCAGTTCATCCGAGAGCTTTGCTGCACGCTCCAGCAGTCTGGAGTGCAGGTAGAAAACGTCTCCCGGATATGCCTCACGTCCTGGCGGACGTCTCAGAAGCAGGGACAGTGTACGGTAAGCTGCCGCATGCTTGGACAAGTCATCATAGATGATCAGCACGTCGTCGCCGTTTTCCATCCACTCTTCACCGATCGCACAGCCGCTGTACGGTGCAATATACTGAAGCGGTGCCAGTTCACTGGCAGTGGAGGCAACGACAGTCGTATAATCCATCGCTCCGTATTCTTCTAAGGTTTTTACAATATTAGCAACGGTAGAGGATTTCTGACCGATTGCCACATAAATACATTTTACGCCCTGCCCTTTCTGATTGATAATTGTATCAATCGCAATGGCAGTTTTTCCTGTCTGTCTGTCACCGATGATCAGCTCACGCTGGCCGCGCCCGATCGGTACCATGGAATCGATTGCCTTAATACCTGTCTGCAGCGGTGTGTCTACGGATTTTCTGGTGATAACGCCGGGAGCCACACGCTCAATTTCCCTTGTTTTTTCGGAAGGGATAGGTCCCTTTCCGTCAATCGGATGACCGAGCGCATTGACAACTCTGCCGAGCATGCCATCGCCAACCGGCACGGAAACCACACGTCCGGTCGTCTTTACCGTATCGCCCTCGCTGATGCTTGACGCATCGCTGAGCAGTACAGCACCGACATTGTCCTCTTCCAGGTTGAGCACCATGCCCTCGACCTCTCCCGGAAATTCCAGAAGCTCGCCCTGCATCGCGCTCTCAAGACCATGGATACGGGCAATCCCGTCCGACACCTGCATGACCGTTCCCACATTTGAAACAGACATTTTGGAGGAATATTTCTTTATCTCGTCCTTAATTACAGAACTGATTTCCTCTGGTCTTAAATTCATGAGGTTTGCATCCTTTCTATCTTATTCCCGCAGCTCTTTCTGCGGTTCCAGTGACGTTCTCTGAAGCCTGCGGACAACGTCCGTCAGCCTGCTGCGGATACTGCTGTCTACAACGGTATCGCCGATACGGATAACCAGTCCGCCGATCAGTCCAGGATCGACGGCGTATGTCATCTCCATCTCTACATAGCCGGTTGTTGCAAGCAGCTTTTCTTTAATCCGCTCTTTCCATTCCTGGGAAAGTTCCATCGGCGAGGTGACCTGCGCCATGCCGATTTTTTTGTATTCCTTTACTCTTGCCACGAAATAATCCAATATGGCATCCAGTTCTCCGTATCGCTGTTTGTTTACAACGATCCGCAAAAAACCCGTCAGATTGTCGCTGACACGGCCTTTGAAAATTTTTTCCACCAGATTCAGCTTTTCTTCCTTTCCGATATCCGGATTACGCAGAATCTGTGCAAGCTCCGGGTTGTCGTCAAATGACTTCCGGACGGCAAGCACTTCCTGCATCATGGCATCCACACTGTTTTCCTCTACGGAAAGGTCGAACAGGGCATCGCCATATGTTTTAGATACTAACTTTGCCATGTATCATCACCTATTTCCTTTAAGGTTTCTTCCATAAGCGATTCCTGCACAGTCGTATCGATCGATGCAGCAACCACTTTTCCTGCCATGAGCGAAGCAATGGAAATCATTTCTTTCTTCATATCGTCCGCAGCCTTCTTTTTGTCAAGCTCGATCTGCGCCTGCGCCCGCGCAATGATGCGCGCCGCCTCTTCATTTGCCTGCGCCTTGATATCCTCCGCATTCTGGAGAGCTTTCTGTCTCGCCTGACTTAGAATTTCGTCTGCTTCTTTGTTGATATCTTTAATTCTGGCATCGTATTCTTCCTTCAGCAGCTTTGCCTGCTCCTTGTCCGCCTGCGCTGTGTCAATGTCATTTTTAATTCTTTCCTGACGCTTTTTCAGAAAATCCCTCGCCGGATTAAAAAGCAGATAAGATAAAAATGTGAACATCACCAGCATGGCAAGCATCAGAAGCACGGTATCCGCCAGAAGCTGCGCATCCAGATTAAATAATCTCTCCAAGGTTTCGCCTCCCTTCTGTTCGCTGCGCTCACAGAACCAGTGCACACGGGCTTCGCCCAGCGCTGCATTTCTCGGGTTTCATTCCTCCGGATGAAACACCTCGCGGAACTGCGGCAGCTTTTTTCTATTTCCTGCCTATTCGCTTTTACTCGCAGAACTCTTCATTTCTCAAGTTTCTTCCCTCCGGATGAAACGCCTTGCGGAACTGCGGCAGTTTTTTCTATTTCCTGCCCACTCGCGCTCTTTTGTCCCCCGGCATCACAGCTTTCCAAGCAGCGGGTTTGCAAACAACAGAATGAATGCGATTGCAAGACCATACAGACCGGTTGTCTCGGCAACAGCCTGTCCAAGCAGCATAGTGGAGGTAATGTCGGATTTTGCGCCCGGATTTCTTCCAACGGCGTTTGCACCGTAACCTGCTGCGATACCCTGTCCAATACCAGGACCAACACCGGCGATCATCGCCAGACCTGCTCCGATTGCGGAACACGCTAAAATTAAACCTTCGTTCGTAATCATTTTTTATTTCCTCCTGTTTAAAATATTTTTTTCTTAATTTTCCCCCGGCATCTTGTCTCTGGTAAATACCATTGTCAGCATACAGAATACGTATGTCTGGATCGCTCCGGAGAACACATCAAAGTAGATATGCAGAATACCCGGCCAGCCGACTGCGAATTTCGTCAGCAACTGATAAATCAGGGACATCATAACGGTGCCCGACAAAATGTTGCCAAATAAACGCAGAGACAGCGAAAACGGTACTGCAATTTCGCCGATCAGGTTGATTGGGAACAAAAGCGGCAGCGGCTGAAACAGCCCTGTAAATGCACCGGCTTTATTGTACTTGATGTTATTGTACTGAATGATCCCAAACGTGATCAGACCGAGCGGCAGTGTCACGCCGTAGTCTGCGGTAGGCGGCCGCAAACCAAAAAGACCGGAAATATTGCTGATAAAGATAAATAAAAACAGAGCGCTGATATAATTGACAAACTTTCCGGCATATTTGCCCATACTGCCCTCAACCATCTTATCCAGCATTTCCACGATCAGCTCCACCACATTCTGGAAGCCTCCCGGAATTTCCTGGGCACGCTTTATCCTGCGGTTCGCCGCGATGGCAAAAATCAGAAGCACAGCCATCACAATAAGGACACTGACATGTGTCGTGGTAATCCAGAGTTCCTGTCCGAACAGTTCATATTTGATGAGACCGTGTACCATAAAGTCCACATCGTTTCCCCCAGACAGCAGGAACCCTCCGCTAAAACCAGCATTTTCCACATTCTCACCTTCTTTCTGTAATTAATCATGCGCCGTTATGTTTCTTTAGCCTGCCGGCAAGCCTGTGCGTCAGCGGCTGTGTGTACGCTCCCAGTTTCAATGTGAGCAGTCCCAGAAATACCGCAATAATATCTCCGTGAAGCCGCCACACCAGTACGACCAGAGCCATTGCCGCCGCCATTCGCAAAACAGTGCCCTTTTTCATGTGCTTAGAGGCATCCTCCTGCTCAAGCTCAAGGGAATCCCCAATAAACCAGCACATATGAAACGCCATTCCTGCTGCTACGAGAACACCGGCAGAGAGACTGAGCAAAAATCCCATTTTTGAATCCGAAAGCCAGACAAATCCCAGACCAAGCAGCAGACCCCAGAGAAAAACCCCGCAGATCAGCTCCTTCAGCGTTGGATGCAGATTCTTCAAAAAGCGCTTAAACCGTTCCATCGCTGTCATCCTTCTTTCCGGATTTTCCGTCCTTCGGTACCATCTCCTTCACCAGCATCCAGGCATTGCGGCAGCCTGCCAGAATTCCGAGGATCAGAAGCGGCAGAACCGTATGCCAGCCAAGGTGATCATCAAGCCAGCTTCCTATAAAGACGCATAAAATAATAGGGGCGAGCATGCTGATGCCTATCTGGGTAATCATTGCGATATTCCGGTACACATCCCTCTTGAAATTCATACAAGCTCCTCCCTTTCATTTGGTTTTCATTCTAATGCATTTTGAGCAAAATGTCCAGTTAAGTTTGAAAAATCCTCTGGATAATTTCATCTCCATGTCTGAATATTGTGCATTTTGTTAAATTTGCATACTGCCGGTCCAAAAAGTAATTTCTGCGGGCATTCTCATTCCACTTTTTTCTCCTCCCGCAGCTCTCTCCAGATCTCAACGATCAGCATTAGGCTGACAGGACCGAGCATTACCCCGGAAACGCCATACACACAGATACCGACATAAACGGCAGCTACCATCACGATCGGATAAATCCCCATGCGGTCGCCAATCAGCTTCGGCTCCAGAAATTCACGCAGCGTATTGGTGATCAGAAACAATACCACCAGGCAGACACCAAGCCAGAATTTTCCGGTAAATATCTCAAACACGCCCCACGGCACCAGGATCGTCCCGGTTCCGATAAAGGGGAGTGCATCGAGAAGTCCTATGATAATTCCCAGCAGCAGAGCATAGGGATAGCCCAGAAGCGACAATCCCCCCACGCAAATGACGGTAACGATTAAAATGATCAGAAGCTGCGCGCGGATCCAGGCACCTCCGAGCGACATCATTGCCGAATTGATTTTGCGCGCCCGCTCATATACGCCATATTTCTTCAGAACCTCACCAAGCTTTTCGTAGTCCTTCAGAATCAGCATATAGGACACAAATACGATCAGCACCACCCCCAGCCATTCCAGTACGGTCTTCAGGTAGGAAAACGAATTTTTCAGCATGCCCGGCACTGCGTATGTCTGAATCCGCTGCTCTGCCGCCAGCATGTTGTCGTAAATAAAGCTTTCCACCGCCTGCGCATGGATCCCGGTATTTTTCTCCACTGCATTACAGCATATCTTCAGCAGGTTCTCAGCCTTCTGCATATAGGAATCAAAATTTGCTGCCAGATTGCATATCTGCCGGATCAGTGTGTTTCCAAGCAGGTACAATACAATTCCCACAGCCCCGGTTAGAAGCACCAGCAGAATTCCACCCGCCAGCACCTTTTTCAAATGCAGCTTTTTTTCCAGAAAGACCGCCCCCGGCAAAAGGAAACGTACCAGTATCCATGCAATGAAAAAAGGAATCACAACCGGCAGTATGTACTTCATTCCAAGAAATACTGCGATAGCAATTCCTGTCAGTTTTATGATATCCCTGTATGATTTATGCATACCATTCTCCCGCCTTTTTCTGTTCTGACGTAGTAAAAAGGAAACAGCAAATGTATTTGTCGTTTCCGATAGTATGCACAATATCCCCTCTGTTTATTTATCGCTTTCCGCAAGTAATTTTTCCTTTAAAGTGCGCAGAACGCCATCCTCCTGATAGGAAGGCACCTCATATTTTGCAGCCGCCTTCAGCGCCGGATGCGCATTTGCCACCGCATAACTCTCCCCTGCCTGCTTTATCATACCGATATCGTTGCAGTTATCTCCAAACGCCATTGTCTCCGCCCTTGTGATATGCAGCTTTTCCTGGAGCCTGCCCAGTGCAATGCCCTTGTCCGCCTTCTTATCCATGCAGTCAATCCAGAAGGTGCCCGCCTTAACCACATTCAGCATCTCCCCGAACCGCTCCTGCAGCTCCTTTTCCAGTTTTTCCGGCTCCTCACGCTGGTAAACGGCAATTTTATTCGTTTTTTTGCAGTAAGGAAGCAGATCCTTCACCACCTCTACCTTAATGTGAAGCTCTCTGAGCCCTTTGTGAAATTCTTCAAACGGAGATTCCGTATAAAGCGTCTCCGGCGTAGAAAGAATGATTTCCGTCACCCCACGGCTGTGAAGATATTTCACAATCGCCTCCGCCGTCTCCGGCGGAATATATGTCATGGAAATAATCTCCTCGTTTTTCAGCACGCAGGAGCCATTTTCCGTGACAAAAAAGATATCTTCTGCGATCTTGTCAAACAGGTACCGCATGCTGCTGTAGTGACGTCCGCTCGCCGCCGCAAACAGGATACCCTTTTTCTGCAATTCGCGGATAACCTCATAAATATCCGCATTCAGTTCGTTTGTTCCCTCCGGAACCAGCGTCCCGTCAATATCTGATGCTGCCAGTTTTATCATTTTTCCTTTCTCCTTCTGTATGGTTTCAGGCTTCGCCAGACAGCGGAAACCCATCGGGCTGACATGTGAATTCCATCCGCGCTCCGGTAACCGGATGTGTAAAAGACAGTCTGCTGGCGCACAGTGCGATCTGCTGTCCGCGCTGTGCACCCGGATTATATTTTGCATCTCCGTAAAGCGGAGCGCCGCAGGCAGCCATCTGCACGCGGATCTGATGATGCCGCCCGGTCTGCAGCCTTATTTTTACAAGTGCACATCCGTCTCCTTCTTCCAGCACCCGGTAGGTCAATTTGGCCCGCTTTGCTCCCGGTGTCTTTGCACCGACCGCGCGCGAGCAGTTTCCGGAAGGCTCCTTTTTTAAATAATGAACCAGCTCTCCTTCTGCTTCCGGTAGTTTTCCACAAACGACCGCAAGATATTCCTTTGTCATTCTTCCGTCCTGCACCTGTGCGCTCAGATCTGCTGCTGCAGCCGGTGTCTTTGCAAAAACGACAATTCCCTGGACCGGCTGGTCCAGCCGGTGCACCACACCGAGATACGGATTTGCTTTCCCATTTCTTTCCATGAGGTACGTACGCACCATGCTTTCCAGATCTATTTTCCCAAATGAAGCATTCTGCACGGCAAGCCCCGCAGGCTTTCTGCAGACCAGAAGCTGTTTATCTTCGTATATAATATCCGGCATATTTTTCCCAATCTTTACTTATCCGCACGCTGAGCGGAACATCCTTTTCTGCGAGATTCCGAGCATCCTGAAGCCCTCTCCGTCTCCGGAGCCTTAGATAAAAAAGCGCTGCCGCAATTGACTTTTCCATCAATCATGCGACATCCTCTTTTTTACGCTAGTAGGAATTACTCTGTTATTTATAATTTAACAACGTTAGCTGCCTGCATGCCGCGAGCGCCTTCTGTCAAATCGTAAGAAACAGCCTGACCTTCTTCCAGAGATTTGAATCCTTCACCCTGGATAGCTGAGAAATGTACGAATACATCTGCTCCGTCTTCGCCTGTGATAAATCCATAACCCTTTTCTGCGTTGAACCATTTAACTGTACCCTTGTTCATTTCGGTACCTCCATAAAAAAATAAAAAATTGTAGAATGTAGCTACATTTGCATTATATGCCGAGTTAGATACCGTTGTCAAGGAATTTTTTGGTCAAAGAGATACTATCCATATCGAGCCTGCGAAGCAGGAACTATACCCGCATAAGCAGTCTTATTTGCCGCATCCCTGTCATGGCGACACCGCACCGTAAATCTCCATCGGCACATAAGCGCGCACATAGATTCCCTCCGCGCGGTACTCTTCTTCCAGGAGCTGACCGTACTTCCGGATTAACTGGATAAGCCCGGCATCATTGTAGGAATACAGACGCTCGATCAGTACATTCCTCTCATTCACGATTTCCTCCAGCAGCGCTTTCAGTTCCTCCAGATGATCCCCATATTTTGCGGACACTGACAGCACCCGGTCTGCCTTGCGGTCACGCAGGACCTCCTCCGGAAGAATTTTATCCTGCTTATTGAAAAGCGTGATCACCGTCTTGCCGGAAACGCCAAGATTCTGCAGAGTCTCATAAACTACCAGCATCTGCTGCTCCGCCTGCGGACTGGAGGCATCCACCACATGCACAATAATATCCGCATACTTTGCCTCCTCCAGCGTACTTCGGAAAGCGTCAATCAGATGGTGCGGCAGCTTTCGGATAAAGCCGACTGTGTCCGTCAGCAGCATTTCCTGCCCGGATGGAAGCTCAAGCACACGCGTGGTCGGATCAAGTGTCGCAAACAGTTTGTCCTCCTCCAGTACCTGCGCTCCGGTAAGCGTGTTCAGCAGCGTCGATTTCCCCGCGTTAGTATAACCAACGATCGCTGCCACCGGCATCTGCTGCCTGTTCCGTTTGCTTCTCGTCACCTCACGGTGACGCTTCACCTCCGCCAGCTCCCTGCCAAGCTGTGCGATGCGGTCCCTGATCAGACGGCGGTCCATCTCCAGTTTTTTCTCACCGGGACCCCTGGTGCCAATGCCGCCGCCAAGACGGGACAGGGAATTGCGCAGCCCCACCAGACGCGCCTGCCGGTATTTCAGCTGCGCGAGTTCCACCTGGATTTTCCCCTCACTGGTAGTGGCGCGTGCTGCAAAGATGTCCAGAATAATCAGTGTCCGGTCCATCACCTTCATATCCAGCTCCTGCTGCAGATTATGAAGCTGGGCTGGCGACAGCTCATCGTCACAAATTACGGCATCTGCTTCCACCGCATACGCCATCTGCTTTACTTCTTCAATTTTTCCTTTTCCTATATAAGTACCCGGATGGATCTGCTCACGGTTCTGGATCATTTTCCCGACTGTAACCGCCCCTGCTGTCTTCGCAAGCTCCTCCAGTTCCTCCAGCGACTGCTCCGTATCATCTGTGTCCGTAACACTGACACCGAGTAAAATAACCCTCTCTTGGGGTGTTGAAATCTCTATGCCTGTCATGAAACGCTCCTTATCTTGTACTCAGAAAATCATATTCTTTTTTACCTTCAGCGTCGTCCGGATACAGTTCCACAAACCGCGCCGCTATGGTCTTTGCCGTCTCAAAATCATATTTGCGCTCACAGGCAACAATTTCATTGTATAGAAGATCCCGCTTTGTGCTCTCACTTCCCTCAAGCGCAAGCCCGCTCTCTGCCGCAGATATCGCCGCATCATAGTTTCCGTCGGCAAGCTCACACAGCACAATTCCATTGTATGCCTCTGCTTCCTCTCCATACTCCGCTATATATTGCTGATATACATTGCGCGCGTGGATACTGTCCTCCAGCGCAAGATACACCCCGCCCATCAGCAGCATTGCGTCTTTATGCTTTGCTTCCGCCGGCTTTGCCAGCATCTCCCGGGCTTTTGAATAGTCCCCCAGATAAAAATAAATGTTTCCCTTCTGATAGTAGTCTTCCATATCTTCGTTCGGAATATTTAATGCCTTTTGCAAATATTCATCCCCGATGGCCGACTGGCTCTGTTCCTCATATTGTTTATAGATATTTAAAAACAGTTCGTAATCCTCCGGTGCCAGCAGCGATGCCGCATCAAAGTCCGCCTTTGCCATCTCCATCTCACCGAGTTTTAAAAAGGCAGCGCCGCGCATATAATAAGCATCCACGTTTTCACCAAGCTCCAGAATTCTGCTGCAGGTACTCTTCACGTTCTCAAAATCCTCTGTCTTAAACTGGCACGCTGCCTCATAAAGGCTGATATCAGTTTTCGTCTCCGGCATTTTTTCATCACAGAGGCTATAGGCATTCTCAAAGGCAATTATCGCGTTCTGATAGTCTGCCTGTTCCATATAGCTGATGCCCTCATTCCGGGCAAGCTCTGCTTCCGAAGGTCCCTTATCTCTGCATCCGGCAAGCAGCACGCACATTGAAAGCACCGCTGCCAATTTATAAAAACGAATCCCCATATTCTGCTCCTCTCCTGTACTGAAACATTCTTTGCGTGCAGCCAATGCTGCGAAGCAATTTCTTTTCATAATCTTTTGCTCTGCAGTACTCAAAAAGGTACACCGGACCTTTTTCTCATATGCATGGCAACAAAAATGGCTGCCGCAGTTTTCCTGTGACAGCCATATCATACCATATTTTCCGGTTCTTTCAAACCTTTTTATTTTCCGTAAGCAACGAGCCAGGCGGACATGCCTGCATGTTCATTTGGCAGTGCTGCGCGCACGTTCAAATTCTTCCAGAATGGCTTTTTCCGGTGCCGGTGTCAGCAGACTTACCACAATGATCACAGCAAGTGCAGCCAGGAATGCCGGAAGCAGCTCATATATATTCCAGGCACCGCCAAGCGGTCTCACAAGATATTTCCATACGAAAATCATCACACCGCCTGTCACCATCCCTGCCAGCGCACCATATTTATTGGAACGCTTCCAGAACAAGGCTGTCAGTACGACCGGTCCGAAGGATGCACCAAAGCCTGCCCATGCAAAGGAAACGATGCCAAACACAGAGCTATCCGGATCTTTTGCAAGGAAAACACCGATCACAGCAATTGCAAGCAGCGTGATCCGTGCCGCAAGCATTCCGCTTTTTCCATTCTTTCCCAGACGTTCTCCCAGGAAATCGGAGGACACTGCCGAGGAGGCCGCTAAAAGCTGTGAATCCGCAGTAGACATAGTAGATGCCAGAATGCCTGCAAGGATAATACCCGCCATCAGCGCCGCAGGCACGCCGTTCTGGCTGAGCAGCTCTGCAATTTTCACGATGATTGTCTCGGAATTGGAGCCCTCCAGAACCTCCAGCGCTCCCACCTTGCTCATAGTATAGCCGATAATACCGATTCCTACACCTATCGTAAGTGAAATTACTACCCAGATACTCGCCACCCTGCGCGACAGAGACAATTTCTTTTCATCCTCGATTGCCATGAAACGGAGCAGGATATGGGGCATTCCAAAGTAACCAAGCCCCCACGCCAGCATCGAGAAAATAGTAATGGTTCCGTAGGGAGCCGCCGTCTGTGCGACCGGATCATAGGTCTGTGTAAAAGATAAATATCCCGGCAGCTCCTTTGCGTTTTCTATAACCGCACCCAGACCTCCAGCCACGTTCACACCAAATACCAGTACAATAATCAGTGCAACAGACATGATAATACTCTGCACAAAGTCCGTGGTGGACGCCGCCAGAAAACCGCCGAGCATCGTATAACCTACAATGACAACCGCACTCACTACCATTGCCGAAAAATAGTCCACGCCAAACAGACTCGAAAACAGCTTTCCGCAGGCTGCAAAGCCCGATGCCGTATACGGAATAAAGAATATTACAATAATAATCGCGGAAATCCCCAACAGTGCCCGCTTATCATGATAACGGTTTTTAAAAAACTGCGGCAGCGTAATCGAATTTCCGGCAATATGAGAATAGCGGCGCAGACGCTTTGCCACAACCAGCCAGTTGACATAAGTACCAATAGCAAGACCGATGGCTGTCCAGCCTGCATCTGCAACACCGCTCAGATATGCAACACCCGGCAGCCCCATCAGAAGCCAGCTGCTCATATCCGAGGCCTCAGCACTCATCGCCGTGACAAACGGTCCCAGCTTTCTTCCGCCCAGATAAAAATCATCTGTGTTTTTGTTCTGTTTTGAGCAGCGATAGCCTATGTACAGCACCATCACCAGATACGCGACTATCGCAACCAGAATACAGATTTTTGAAGTTGTCATCATAATTGTTTTCCTCCCTCAGACTGCCTTACCCGGCTGTCTATATTGGGAGAGTATAACACAGCATTTTTTATACCGCAAGGAGAACGAAGTTCAGACTAAATTCTATACTATTTTTCTTTTATTTTCTATTTTTCCTTTTATCTATAATATTTTTAAGCTGTACGAAACTGAAAATAATT
>DKTR01000103.1 GCA_002473385.1 Lachnospiraceae bacterium UBA7225 | reverse complement strand
CTATCTTCGAGGCATTGAAGCATTAGAAACGGGATCATCGAAAGGAGGTGAGATAGCATGAAAATCGGTTTAGAAAAAGCATACGAAATTACGGATGCGAAAATCCAATTTGTGAGTTTGGTCGATAAGGCAGCGAACAAACGTCAGTTTCTTTTGAAGAAAGCGGACGATGGCACAGCCACATTCACGACCTATGGCCGGATTGTCAAGACAGACACAGAAAACCACTACATCACCGGGATTGTGTATGAGCCTATGGTCGAGGATAGTCAAGGCAACTTTATGACTGAACAGGAAATCACCAAGGCTGCCTATTGGTTTTCAAAAAACGGTGACAAGGTTGATTTACAGCACAGCTTTGAGCCGCTGAGTAACGCAGTTGTCGTAGAAAACTGGATTGCCAAAGCAGATTTTGAAATTGGCGGCGAGAAAATCCAGAAAGGCACATGGCTTATGACAGTGGAAGTATCAGATGAAAGTGTATGGGAGGGCATTGAAAAAGGCGAAATCACAGGCTTTAGCATGGGCGGCTTTGGGAATTACAGCGAGGAGGACGTGAGTTTGGAAAAAGCAAGTAAAAAGGAAACCAGCGAGAAAAAAGGACTGCTCAAACAGTTGGCTGCGGAGTTGGGGCTAAACGTAGTAGAGAAGGGTGCTATGGCAGAGCTTTACGACGAGCGCAGCAAAGGAACGCTCTTTTGGAACGCACTTAACACTCTTGAGGAGGTTTTGCACTCCTATGACAACATCACAGGCTGCCGGGGTTTTGAAACAAATGAGGACAAGATACGCGAGTGCCTTGAGGACTTCAATCAGATCATTACCAGCATCCTGACAAGCCAAGAGAGCATTGCCAAAGCTCTGTATACCGACCAGCCAGAGCAGATCGCAAAGGCTGGAAAGAAAATGAGCAGCAAAAACAAAGAAACCCTAAGCGGCATTTATGAAAGTTTGGGGACGTTCCTCAAAGAATTTGACGACCAAGAGGAAAGCGAAAAGGAGGAAAACAAAGTGACAAAACAGGAAGTATCTCAAATCGTGGAAGAGGCAATCACAAAAGCCATGGGGAATCCCCAGCAGGAATCTGCCGGAGAGGTCGAAAAGGCCGCAGCGGAAATCACCCCGGAAACAGTGGAGAAAATGGTTGAGGCGGCCATCGCCAAAGCCATGCAACCGCAACAGGAGGAACCACCCGTTACTGCCGAACAGGTGCAGGAGATGATTATGAAAGCCGTAGAAAAAGCGGTGGATCCGGTACTCAAAAGCCGGGGCGTGCCAAGTAATTTGAACAGCAGCAACGTGGAAAAATCGGCAGGAGAACAACATTACCTGCATGGTATTCTTTAATAATCAAACAGGAGGGAAGAAATTATGACGCTTGATAACAACAGCATTATCCGCAAGGCGGCGATTCAGACAGGCACTCTGACTTCTGGTTTATTAAACCCGGAGCAGGCCAGAAAGTTCATTCAGCAGACCTTTGACGCAACGAATCTCGGGGGACTTATCCGTCACGAAATGCGCACCGCAAAGACGGGTGAGGTAGATAAAATCGGGATTGCCAGCCGGATTCTGCGTAAGAAAACCGAGAACACCGACGACGGGTACCGCGCCAGCGTAAAAACCAGCCAGATTGAGTACAGCACTACCGCTGTACGCCTGCCTTGGGAAATCACGGAGGAAACCTTGCGGGAGAATATCGAGGGGCAGAACCTCGAAACGGTCATTACCAACCTTATGACAACTCAGCTCGGCGTGGATATGGAGGATTTGTACCTCAATGGCGACGAGGATGTCGAGACAAGCGATCCCGACCATGATTTCCTTTATATCAACGACGGCTGGATTAAACAGATCAGCAATGGAGGCCATGTCTACGACGCTTCCAGCGAAGCCAGCATGAGCCTTGACCTGTTCTACAAAACACTGGCACAGCTTCCAAACAAGTACAACAATGGCAAGCTACGCTGGCTGATGTCGCCTAAGCGTGCGCAGGAATGGGAGCTGTTTCTGCTCAATCAGGTTATTGGACAGGGCGGCGCGGTACCGGAAAGTATTTACACAGCCCCAGCCAGAATACCAGCAGTGGAGTGCCCATCGCTCGACGATAGTACCATTCTCCTGACCGACCCGAAAAACCTGATTGTGGTGAATACATACAGTATTCAAATCCGCAAGACCACCGAGGGCAAAGAGGCAATCATGCAGGATAAACGGTTCTACGTCGTTCATCTGGACTACGACCCGATTATTGAGGAACTGGACGCAACGGCCATTATTAAAGGGCTGAAATAAGAAAGGAGTCACCATGAGTTATCATTTAAGGTTTGTGAAAGCGGCCTCTTATTACGGATGCGGAGGTCAGGTGCAGGCTACGCAGCAGAAACCGGATTTAATTCTGGAAGATAAGGCAATTGTAGACAAAGCCCTTGCTACTGGGTATTTTCAACTGATTGGGGAAACCGAAGTCCCGCCAGAACATAATGGCGAGCCTCAATCCAGCAAAACACTGGAAGAAATGACCGTTTCAGAATTGGAAACCTTTGCGACCTATAAAGGAGTCAGCCTGAAAGGGGTAAAGGGGAAAGAAAACATGATTGCAAAACTTAAAGAGGAATTAGGCGCAGAAGAAACGGAAAACGAAGTGGACTATGGAAGCCCGACTATGACCGAATTGCAGGAGCAGTAGCATGGCAGAAAGACCGTGGATCACCCCGCAAGAGGTTAGGGAATATTCCGAGATAGCAGCCGTACAAAACCGCAGCGATACCCGGCTTGCGGTTGATATTGCGAGGGCGGAGCAGTATGTCATGACCTACACGCAAAACTCGTTTCAGGATGTTGCCGAGATTCCACAAGCGGTCAAAACGGCTGTGCTGATTTTGGCGGAGGCTTACGGGCATAACGCTGTTATCAAGGCAA
>DKTR01000039.1:55064-141507 GCA_002473385.1 Lachnospiraceae bacterium UBA7225 | reverse complement strand
AATCGGATTTGACTTCAATGCTGGGGGTAGGACAACCGATGATTTTGTTTTTGGCAGGTTTGCAGACGATTCCGGCTGAAATCTTAGATGCGGCATCTATTGATGGGGCGAATGGAATAAAAAGGTTTTTCTGGGTAACTGTCCCGCTTTTGAAGGATACCTTTGTTATTGTAATTGCGACTTTGATTATTGCAGCGATGAAAGTATTCGATGTCGTACAGGGGCTCACTGGAGGCGGACCTAACGATTCTACACAGATGCTTTCTACGTATATGTATTCACAAGTGTTTAATTACAATAATGTAGGGTATGGAACAGCAATAGCTTGTGTAATGGTTATTATGATGCTGGTGGTAATTATTCCTTATGTGTCATTTACTGCAAGAGATGATTAAATAGAGGGATTTGTAATGACATGTCGGGTAGTAACAATACAATAAAAGCGCAGGTGATAGAGATCGCAAGGGTAAAGCCCCTGTCCGGGAGTCTGACCGACATTCGGCACATGATGCCCTCACTATTGACGCTGCTTTTAAGATAAAAGTTGTTAAAGTCTGAAAATTGGTGATTTTAGGTTTGACAGAATAGGAAGGACTCGTTATGAATGTAAAAAGTAAAAAAGTCATAAAGAAAGTGTTATTGTATGTAATTTTATTTGCAATATCAATTATATGGGTTATTCCGATATTTACGCTGATTGCAACGGCAATAAAAGGAAAAGCGGAGTTTTATATGGGGACAAGTTTGTTTTCGATACCGGAGAACATTGCGTGGAGCAATTTTTTGAATGCATTTACAAAGGGTAGATTGTTTTTATATATGAAAAATGATTTGATTGTGTCATGCCTGAAGGTTCCGTTAGGAATTGTTATTGAAGCAATGGCGGCATTTGCTCTGACACGTTTAAACATTAAACATAAAACAGGTATATTTATCTTTTTTTTAATTGGTATGATGCTGCCTTTGCAAACAGCATTGGTTCCGATTAATGTGGTTTATAGCAAGCTTGGACTTCTTAATACATATTCTGGACTTATATTTGTATATATAGGTTTTGGTATTTCGTTCGGTATTCTGATTTTAAGGGGGTTCTTCAGCAGCATTCCGAAAGAATTGGATGATGCGGCTTACATAGATGGGTGCAGTAAATGGCATCTGTTTTACCGGATAATTATTCCAGTCTCGAAACCAGCTATCGCAACCCTGATTATTACGGATTTTCTAGCTACGTGGAATGAGTATTTGCTTGCAAGTGTTATCATTAATGATAATTCAATGAAAACGGTTCCTACAGGAATTTTGACTTTTGTTGGAGAACATAGTACGGATTACGGCTATCTGTGTGCGGGAGTACTAATTTCGGTAATTCCGATATTAATTATTTATCTGCTGTTTCAGAGATATTTTGTTGAAGGCATGGCGGGAGCGGTGAAAAGCTGATAAGTGGAGAATTGCATTGGAAAAATTGGAGATAAAGAGGAGTATATATGCAGTATATTGAAAAATGGGATGTATTTGAAGTAGCAATACCGGGAAAAAAAGATGGAAATCCATTTATGGACTATAATATTCGTGGTACCTTTCAAAAAGAAGATAAAGTAATTACGGTGGATGGATTTTATGATGGTGACGGAATATATAAGGTACGTTTTATGCCGTCTGAGGAAGGACGATATATATATCGCATAGAAGGCAGCTTTGCGGAAAGCGTGACTGAAGGGGAGTTTCTGGTACGTAATGCAGACAGCTATCATAATCATGGATGTGTACGCGTTTTTAATGAGACGCAGCTGGCATATGAGGATGGAACCCCGTATATTTCTATTGGGACTACCTGTTATGCGTGGGTGCATCAGAGTATGGAACTGCAGGAGCAGACACTGGAAACTTTAAGATCAAGTGTATTTAACAAAATCAGATTTTGTATATTTCCTAAATTTTATGATTTTAACAAGCGCGAACCAATTACTTACCCGTATATGAGAGGAAACGGGGAGGGCATAGATGAAAATCTTGTGAAAAAAGATGAAAAGGACCGCATTATTTATCCGGGAATGGAGCCGCCGGCAATTGATTTTAACTTCAATTATTACTGGTTCAATCCGGAGCATTTTCGGAGATTTGATATGCGGATCCGTCAGCTTCGTGATATGGGGATTGAAGCGGATATTATTCTCATGCATCCATATGACAGATGGGGATTAAATATGATGAATCGGGAATGTTGTGATGCGTATATTAGGTATGTAATGGCGCGCTTTAGCGCATACCGTAATGTATGGTGGTCGCTGGCAAATGAATACGATATAATAGTTACAAAAACAATAGGGGACTGGGAGCGGTATGCACAAATCATATGTGAGAAGGATCCTTATCATCATATGCGTTCTATACATAATTGCCTTAAGTTTTATGATTATAGCAAGACATGGATTACGCACTGCTCTATGCAGAGGATAGATTATTATCGGCATGTGGAATATACGGATGAGTATATAAAACAATATAAGAAACCGGTCGTTTGGGACGAGATAGGATATGAGGGAAATATTCATGTGGGTTGGGGAAATTTACCGGCTCAGGAATTGATACGGAGATTCTGGGAAGCTTTTTTGCGGGGCGGATGTGCAGGCCATGGGGAAACATATCTGGATAAAAATGATATACTGTGGTGGTCACATGGCGGTATATTAAAAGGGGAGAGTTCTGAAAGACTGAAATTTTTAAAAAAGATATGGCAGGAGGTGCCGGGAAATTACTTAAAAGTAGGAAAAGGTATTTTTGATGAGGTAGTTGGGGTCGTGGAATCAGCAAATGATGGGTCAAATTATAGTAATTACGAAATTCATTATTTTGGGATTGGACAACCGGCATTTCGTATGCTTTATTTTTCGGAAGGCGAAGAGTATGAAGTGGATGTTATTGATACATGGAATATGACGATTACATGTATGGGACGGTGTAAAGGAACGGTAAAAATTGAACTTCCGCAGAGACAGTACATGGCAATTCGTCTGAAAAGGATAAAGTTAGTTTGAAAATACTTTTCATTTATGGGTTTATTTGCTAAAATAGTTTACATATCTTACAATGAGAGGTCAGGGTGTATGAAGGTAAATATTAAAACTATAAGTGAAAAAACAGGTTTTTCTCCCTCTACGGTTTCTAATACCTTGAATCATAAGAAGGGCGTTAATGCGGAAACAGCAGCAGAAATTTTTCGCGTGGCAAATGAATTAGGATATACCAGTGGGCGCGGAATAGGAAAAATTAAGTTTGTTATATTCAAACGAAATGGATTAATTATTGATGATACGCCCTTTTTTTCTTTGCTGATTGAGGGTGTTGAACAGGAATGTAAGAAATATGGCATGGAAATGGTGATCTGCAATTTAAACTATCATGATCCTAACTATGAAAAGCAGGTGGATCAGCTGATCCATGATAATTCTTCTGCGGTTATTTTGCTGGGAACAGAATTAATGGAGGAAGATGTTGAAATTTATAAAAGTGCGACCTGTCCATTTTTAATGCTGGACTATTGGTCATGGGATATGTCTTTTAATGGAGTATTAATAAATAATGCAGATTCTGCGAGGGTAGCTGTAGAGTATCTGATCCGCAAAGGTCATAAAGATATTGGATATCTGCAGGGGAGGTTTAGAATTAAGGCGTTTCGGTCCAGGTGTGTGGGGTATAAAATTGCTATGGAAAAGGCAGGGCTGGAAGTAAGGGAAGATAACATGATTGTGCTTGCTACAACTTTAAATGGTGCGTATAAAGATATGCTTGCAGAACTGGATAAAATGGATCATATGCCCACGGCATTTTACGCAGATAACGATATGATTGCGCTTGGAGCAATGAAGGCACTTCAGGAAAAGGGGTATTGTATCCCGGATGATGTTTCTATTATTGGATTTGACGACCTTCCTTTTTCCGAGATTAGCTCTCCACCTCTTACGACGCTGCGCGTTCCTAAACGTGAGATGGGACAACTTGCGGTGAAGCGGCTGATGGCTGAGATAAATGGAGATAGGATAAAAACAAAGAATCAAGTATGTACAGTTTTTGTCGAAAGAGGAAGTGTGAAATCATTTGAAAGTACACCTTGACGTCTGCCGGGTAATATGTTAGATTACAGGAGGTTAGCACAAGCTAACTTCAGAAACGAAAATGTAGTCAGTGCGGCTGCATTTTTTTAAAATATGTAGTTAGCGAATGCTAACCAATTTTATCGGTCTATCATACATATTTTCCGGGGAAAGGAGACAAAATGAGCATAGTAATCATTGGCGGAAACGAGAGGATGAAAAATGTTTGGAGATAGATAATGAGGAAAGGAATGAAAAGAGGATGCTGGAAAAATATCTGATCGAACATTGCTCGCCTACCCTGGCGTCATTAAAAACAGCAAATCTGTTTAGCTATAGGTATTCTTCGGAGCAGGGGCTTGAGCAGGATGTATTCCGGTGGAACAATCATCTTGCAGACAAAGGGATTGTGCTGATCATACTGCGCAAAAGAGAGGGCGCAGCACTGATTTATGTCTGCCGCTCTTCGCATCTGAAACGGGATTTAAGCCGTCCCGGGGTGGCGCTTTTTTTGCAGAGATATGGATACTGGAGCGTTGAGCCGGCGTATGCATTGCTGCAGTTAAGGCAGAGGCTTATAGAAAGTGAGGATTTTCCGCACGAAATCGGTGTTTTTCTTGGATATCCGCTGGGTGATGTTATCGGATTTATTAAGAATGCGGGAAAAAGCAGCAAATGCAGCGGATGCTGGAAGGTATACTGCAACGAATGCGAGGCAGTCAGAACCTTTGCAAAATATAAAAAATGCCGGGAAATTTATGTGCGTCTCTGGAAGGATGGCAGAAGTGTGCGGCAGCTTACGGTAGCTGCATAATAGAGGTATGCGGGAGCGTAATCTGCGCAGACGCACCGGACGACGAGACGCAGGCGGCATGCGAGGCACTTGGGAAAGCGCTTGCTTAACACTGGACAATCCTTTGAAAGTATGCTATGATGGGATCACTCATAAAAATTTTATATGACAGGTGTGTCCAGATAGCATTTGGAAGACTGCCAGAATATAGATTCTACATAAGAATCTGTATTTTGACAGTCTTTTTTCTTACTGGCAGGGAGGAAAAGTATGTATTTAATGATTGATAATTATGATTCTTTTGTATATAACCTGATCCGCTATTTTGAAGAGCTGGGAGAAGAGACACAGGTGGTGCGCAATGATAAAATTACGCCGCAGCAGGTAGAGGAGATGGCCCGTACAGGAGAACTGGAAGGAATTATTCTTTCACCAGGTCCCAAAAGTCCAAAAGACTGCGGAAACTGCAGAGAGATTTTGAAGAGAATGGAAGGAAAGGTTCCTATATTGGGGGTATGCCTTGGACACCAGATTATTGGATATGTGCACGGTGCAAAGGTGGAAAAAGGGGAACGACCTATGCATGGAAAGGTTATGCCTATTCATACAAACAGGCAGCGGCTGTTTGCAGATTTACCGGCAGATTATCAGGTAACCAGATATCATTCCCTGGTGATAAAGGAGGAAAATTTTCCCAAAGAACTGGAGATTGATGCCAGAACGGAGGACGGAGTAATTATGGCAGTAAGCCACAGAGAACTGCCAGTATACGGAGTGCAGTTTCATCCGGAAGCAGTGCTTACAGAATACGGGCATGAGCTTCTGGAAAACTATATAAAACTTTGCAGAAAATGGTGGGGAAGATATGAAAACAACAATAAAAAAGCTGCCCTTCTATAAAAAAGCAGCAGATCTATTTGAAATATATAAGGAACAGGATATGGCAGTTTTTTTGGACTCGTCTTTGGAGAATAAGCTTGGAAATTACTCGGTAATCGGTATAAATCCATATCTGGTTTTAAAAGAAGAGAATGGTATTCTGTATAAAAATCAAGTGCCCTGTAATGGCAGGCTCGAGGAAGAAATGAAGAGATATCTTCAGGAGAATTATGAAGAAAATTTTACGGCTCTGCCGCTTTTAGCAGGAGCTATAGGATATTTTTCCTATGATTACGGGAGAAAATTTGAACAGATAGAAAGCCGTCATCCGAAAAAAATACGGATGCCGGATGCTTTGTTTGCTTTTTATGATAATCTGATTATTGAGGACATAGGGAACAGAGTCCTGTATGTAACCGCAAGAGGAGAACTGGAGCCTCCCGAAAAATCTATGGAAAAAATCATCAGCGTGGCCCGGCGGACACCGCGGGCACCCGGGGTAAAGCGCCATGGTAATTATGCGGAATATATTCCTAACTTTGAAAAAGAAGAATATAAAGAAACCATAGATCACATGATTTCCTACATTACGGAAGGAGATATTTATATTGCAAATATGACCCAGCAGCTTACGGTACAGAGCGATAAAAATCCTTATGAGGTTTACCGCTACCTGCGCACATACAACCCGGCACCTTTTGGCGGGTATTTTAACTATGGAGATTTTCAGATTGTCAGTGCATCACCGGAGCGCTTTTTAAAGGTAGAGAAAGGATGCGTGGAAACCCGTCCCATTAAAGGAACGAGAAAGCGGGGAGCCACACCGGAAGAGGATGAAGCCCTCAGAAAAGAGCTGCAGGAATCTTCAAAAGACCGCAGTGAACTGCTGATGATTGTGGATTTGGAGCGAAACGATTTAAACCGTGTATGTATGCCGGGAAGTGTAAAAGTGACAGATCATTTTGCAGTAGAAGCCTATGCAACAGTGTTTCATCTGGTGACCACTATAGTGGGAAAATTAAGACCGGATCTCCATGTGATGGATTTGATCGCAGCAGCTTTTCCGGGAGGCTCAATTACCGGGGCACCGAAAATCCGCGCCATGGAAATCATAGATGAGCTGGAGCATGACCGCAGAGGGCTGTATACTGGTTCCATGGGATATTTATCTCTAAATGGAGATTGTGATCTGAATATTGTAATTCGGACTGCCGTTTATCAGGACAATACGTATCACCTGGGAGTAGGGGGAGGCATTACCTGTGAATCGGAATTGGAATTTGAATATGAAGAGACGCTGCAGAAAGCAAGAGCAGTGTTAGAGGCCATAGAAAAGGAGACAGCGACATGACATTTGTGCCGGATGAGGGATATTTTTTTGGAATGGGAGCTTTTGAGACGATTGCCGTAGAGAACGGAAAACCTATTTTTCTGAAAGAACATTTTGAACGTCTCGGACGTGCACTGGACTTTTTGGGATACGATTTTCCTGAAACTGAAATTGAAAAACAGATACAGCACAACCTGGGAAAGCCGCAAATGAAGGAAGGGCGGAAGGCTTTAAAAATATGTGTTTCCCAGAAAAATGTGCTGGTGCTCCCGAGAGAAAATACCTATGGGGAAGAAATCGTCAGCAAGGGGTTTCATACGGATTTGTGCAGCACAAGAAGGAATGAAACGTCTCCTTTTGTGTACCACAAAACCTTTCAGTATGGGGACTGCATCCGGGAAAAAAGGCTGGCAAAAGAAAGAGGCATTCATGAGCCGGTTTTTCTCAATACGAAAGGAATGATTGCGGAAGGCGCTGTCTCTAATGTGTTTTTCGTAAAAAATGGGCAGATTTATACACCAAAGGTTTCCTGCGGTCTGCTTCCCGGGATTATACGCCGGTATGTTATGCGTACCTGTCCGGTAACGGAGCGGGAGGTTTATCCGTACGAGGTAATGGAATGTGATGAAATGTTCCTTACGAATTCCCTGATGGGGATTATGCCGGTTGTCTCTTTTGAAGGTTACAGATTTCCGTCCAGAGAGACTGCAGACCGGCTTGCAGCCGAATACAGAGCATTTATCTTCTCCGTGACTGTCAAAAACAGGTTATGAAATGTGGGATACCAGGGAATGCAGAGGCTGTCAGATTTGCGGGGAGCAGTTCCTTTAAAGTGCGCGTTCTGGTTTATGCCGTAAAAAAATCAGAGCATGATGCACGATGCGGATGCAAACCTTTTGCCCCTCGTTAAAATATTACAAAATTATTAAAAGATTTCACAAAAAAGAGGCTGAAAATAACCTCTTTTTTGTATTTGCATTATTCCGCTATTTGTAATATAGTAAAAAGGGGGAGTTTCAGCATGGCTGGGAACAGATGATATTTTGGGGTATTAGAGCAGGGTCAGAAAGTAAGGGGCTATATAATGAAACGAAAAATCAGAAGAGTATTTTTGCCGGTGATAATCATATTTCTAGTGGTTTTCGGGGCAGCATCTGTGCAGGCGTCAACGTGGGATTTTTTCGGTGCGTTGCCAAATACACAGGCGAAAGCAGTAAAGAAGAAGCCGAAGATTCTGTTTGTCGGGAACAGTCACACTTTTGTAAATAATGTTCCGGCGATGGTAAAAAAGCTGTGCCAGAAAGACGGGATTTCCCCGGAGATCACTACGGTGGTTCATGGCAGCTATTGTCTTTATTATTACGCGTATCCCAATAAAAACAATGCGACACAGGTCAAATTAAGCAGGCAGCTGAAAAAGCTTTTGCGAAGCCAGAAGTGGGATTACGTTGTTCTGCAGGATATCCGGTACAGCGGCACAAGAAAAACAACGGAGACCATAAAGGCTGTAAAGGCGCTGCAGCCGCTGATTAAAAAATCAGGTGCACAGATGGTATTTTATATGACCTGGGCACCCGAAGCGGGGCATGTCGATTACAGGAGGGGATGGGCATCCTCGCCGACGGATTATTTGTCGAAGAAGGCGGATCTTTTTTACGCGCTTGCAGATAAGTATCATGCGGCGCTGGCGCCGAGCGGAATTGCATTTCTTCGCGCCAATACGCTGCTACCGGAGATAGAGCTGTACAGCTCCGATAAAAATCATGCGAGTGCGGCAGGCAGTTATCTTTCTGCGTGTGTGATATATGCAACACTGTTTGATAAGAGTCCGGAGGGGCTTTCGTATTATCCGACGATAGATGGTGTGTCGCGGTCGCGAAGTATCCAGATTGGGAAAAAGCTGCAGGCGATTGCGGCGGATGTTACTGTGCGGGGCAGCAGGAAGGATAATGCGAAGTTGAATTTTTCTTCCTCGCAGGTTTCGATGAAGAGCGGTTCGAAGACGGCGCTTTCCTATCAGATCATTTCAGGGAAAAAGACCACCCGCATAGTCTCCTGGAAATCCAGCAATCCGAAGGTGGCGTCGGTAGACAGCTCCGGAAATGTGACAGCGCATATGGCGGGTAAGACCACTATCACGGCAAAGCTGAGCAATAATGTGACGGGCTCCTGCACCGTTGTGGTAACAGGCAGCAGCGGAGGAACGACTGCGAAGCAGCTTACGCTGGACAGCACAAAATTGACGATGTATGTTGGAAAGACAAAGACGCTGGGAACGAATATGAATGCTGGCAGTCTGAAATTTACCTCCAGTAATCCGAAGGTTGTGTCGGTAAATGCAAAGGGGCAGCTTAGTGCAAAGGCAGCCGGAAAAGCGCGCATTACTGTGAAAGCAAAGAATGGGCAGACGGCGGTCTGCACTGTTACTTCCATTATTCCGGTGAAGAAGATTGTGTTTGGCAATGCGAAATCCGGTATGAGCATAAAGAATGGGCAGACGAAAAGGCTTATTGTGACGGTATCGCCTTCTAACGCTTCCGTGAAGACGCTGGAGTGGAGTTCAAGTAATACAGGAGTACTGCGGGTTTCGCAGACGGGAAAGATCAGAGCGGTTGCAAAAGGGACGGCTGTTATCACGGCAGTGACGACGGACGGAACGAACCGTAAGATACAAATAAGAATAAAGGTGGTTTAATGTGAGATGAGGAAATGGGCGAGATTTTTCTATCAGCCGTGTCTCCCGCTTGGAGAGGACGGACGCCGGGTAACCGGGCAGAGCGCGCACATTGAATTGTCAAAAAAAGCTGCAGCAGAGGGTATGGTTCTGCTGAAAAATGAGGACGGCGTTCTGCCGTTCTCTTTTGGTAAAAAAGTAGCTGTTTTTGGCAAGGCATGTGCAGATTATGTGAAAGGCGGAGGCGGCAGCGGCGATGTGACGGTTGCTTACACGAAAAGCCTGCTGGACGGACTGCGCGCAAAGGAGCAGACGGGAAAAATAAAGCTGCTTGCAGAGCTTGGCGCGTTTTATGAGGAAAACGTGCAAAAGCAGTATGCGCAGGGAATTCAGCCGGGTATGACAGAGGAGCCGGAAGTGCCGGAGGCATTGCTAAAACGTGCGCAGAAATTTACAGATACCGCGGTTGTGACGATCTGCCGTTTCTCCGGCGAGGGATGGGACCGCACGATTATGGATGAAAGCGGTCAGAAGGACAATGGTATGGACCATGTGCCGGAGGACTGCGATGAGATATTGCGCCGCTGCCAGCAGGTTTTTGAGCGGGGCGACTTCTACCTTTCTGCGGCAGAACAGCGGATGATAGAGACGGTACAGGCGCATTTTGCGCATGTAGTTGCTGTGCTGAATGTAGGCGGTATGGTGGACACGGTCTGGATCAAAAACAGTGACCGTATCCAGGGCGCTTTGCTGATGTGGCAGGGCGGCATAGAGGGCGGCATGGCAGCTGCGGATATTCTCTGCGGTGATGAAAACCCGTCCGGTAAGCTGGCGGATACCTTTGCCGGGGAGCTGGCGGATTATCCGTCATCGGCAAATTTTCATGAATCTGAGGACTATGTAGAATATACGGAAGATATTTATGTGGGTTACCGTTATTTTGAGACGCTGGCGCCTGAGAAGGTGGTATATCCGTTTGGTTTCGGACTTTCCTACACGGATTTTGAAATTGATTTTCGCAAGGCGGAAGAAACGGACAACCGGATCAATATAGATGCGGTCGTGACAAATGCCGGTGAGCGGGCAGGCAAAGAGGTGGTGCAGCTCTATGTGAGCGCGCCGCAGGGCAGGCTCGGAAAACCGGCAAAGGAGCTGAAGGCATTTGCCAAGACAAGATTTCTGGAGCCGGGAGAGATGCAGATGGTACGTCTGACAGTGGACAAATCTGCGCTTGCTTCTTATGACGACAGCGGAAAGGTGGAAAAGAACGCCTGGGTGCTGGAAGAGGGGACTTACAGATTTTATCTGGGAAATTCTGTGCGCAGCGCTGCAGAGCTTCCTTATCAGTATGTGTGCGCGGCGAATACCGTGCTGGAGCAGACAGGAAGCAAATGCGCGCCGGTTTTATTGCATGAGCGGATGCTGGCGGACGGCAGCATGGAAGCGATGGAAGTTCATCCGGAGCGGCAGCCGGATTTAACCTATGATGCGGAGGCTCTTGGACCGTTTTCGCCCGGAAGCCTGGCACAGGAGCCGAGACTGCTCTGGGGCGGTCCACAGGAAGAGCCGGTGATTTCACTGGAGGATGTATATGAAAACCGCGCTTTGATGAAGGATTTCATAGCGCAGCTCACAGAGGAAGAGCTGGTGCGTCTGCTGTGCGGTCAGCCGAATACCGGCGTGGCAAATACGTACGGCATGGGAAATCTTCCCGGATATGGTGTGCCGAATGTGATGACGGAGGACGGTCCGGCAGGCGTGCGTATCAACCGGGAATGCGGTGTCTGTACGACAGCCTTTCCGTGTGCGACACTGCTTGCCTGCACCTGGAATGAGGAGCTGACTGCGCAGGTCGGCGCCGCAGGCGCGCGGGAAGCGAAGGAAAATAACATCGGTATCTGGCTGACTCCGGCGATGAACATTCACCGCAGCCCGCTTTGCGGACGTAATTTTGAATATTATTCAGAAGATCCGCTGGTTGCCGGAAAAATGGGCGCAGCGATGGTGCGCGGTATTCAATCGCAGGGCATCGCGGCATCTGTGAAGCACTTTGCCTGCAATAACAAAGAGACGAACCGTAAAAACAGTGATTCCCGTGTTTCGGAACGTGCATTGCGGGAAATTTATCTGAAAGGCTTTGAGATAACAGTGAAAGAAGCGGATCCGTGGACGATCATGACATCGTACAACATTATCAACGGGCACCGTGCTTCTGAAAACAAAGAACTGCTGACCGGCATTCTACGGGGCGAGTGGGGCTTTCAGGGAATGGTTACAACCGACTGGTGGAATTATGCGGAACAGCATGAGGAAATTAAGGCGGGTAACGATGTTAAAATGGGCTGCGGCTTTCCGGAGAGAACTATGGCGGCGCTGCAGCGTGGCGATCTTACACGGAAAGATCTCGAAGCGTGCGTACAGCGCGTGCTGGAAATGATTATGAAGCTTGATGTTTAAACTTTTCCGCCTGTGCGGTTGCAATCCAATGACCTGTCTGCATGCCATTTATGGCAATGCAGACGAGGCGTTGGATGTTCTTTGGAGTGTTCAACCGCGCAGTCGGAATTTTTTGCGGTAAAATACCAGTGACATCACAGTAGCGATACACCAGCCAAACGGCCATGCCATCCATATGCCGATAGAGCCGAAAATGCCCGAGAACACAAAGGCGAGGAAGACACGCAGAAGCAGGTCGGTGAAGGTGGAGATCATAAACTCCTTCATGAGACCGGCTCCGCGCAGGATAGCATCCGTCACCAGCTTTGCTGAGACGATAAAGTAAAAAGGTGACACGATCCGCAGAAATGCCATGCCGCTGGCAAGTGCGTTTTCTGAGCCGTGATCCATAAACAGCAGAAGCCCGAAGCGCCCGGCGAAGAAGTAGAACAGGAAGAAGGGGATGCAAAGCACCCACACCAGCTTCAGCCCGGCACGGAAGCCTTCACTTATGCGTTCGGATTTGCCTGCGCCGATATTTTGGGCAGTATAATTGGAAACGCCGTTTCCGAGCGTGGAAAAGGACGTGATTACAAGGTTGTTCAGCTTGATGGAAGCGGAATAACCGGCAATGACGCTGGAGCCAAAGCTGTTGATGACGCTCTGGATCATAATATTTCCCACTGAGATAAAGCTCTGCTGCAGGATGCTTGGAACGGCGATGGCAGCGATTTTGCCAAATAATGTACGTGAAAATAGCGGAATATATCCCTGCGTGGGAATTGTCCGCAGTTTTTTCAGTACCACTGCAACCGCGAGGATGCAGCTTACGCCCTGGCAGAGAAAGGTCGCCCAGGCGACACCGGCGACGCCCATGTTGAAGACGGTGACAAACAGAATGTCTACCGCGATATTCGACGTGGAAGAAATTGCCAGAAACCAGAACGGGGTCCGGGAATCTCCGAGTGCGGAGAAAATGCCGGTTGCTACATTATAAAAGAATAAGAATGGAAGCCCTGCAATATAGATGCGCAGATACAGGAGTGAATCTGCCATCAGCTCCTGCGGGGTCTTTATTATTTCTAAAAGCACCCGGCAGAACAGAAAACCAATCGTCATCAGAATGGCGCACAGCACTGCGCTGGAGGTCAGTGTTGTGTAGACTGCGCTTTTCATTTCTTCGAATTTCTTTGCCCCGAATAATTGTGAGACAATTACTGAGCATCCAATGTTACAACCAAAAGCAAACGCGATAAAGATCAGCGTGATCTCATAGCTGTTTCCTACTGAGGCGAGAGCGTTCTCGCCAATAAATTTTCCCGCTACCAGACTGTCTGCAATATTGTAAAGCTGCTGAAAGATAATGCCGCCGAACAGCGGCAGGCAGAATTTCCACAGTACGGTGGAGGGATTTCCGACGGTTAAATCTTTTGTCATGTTTATCCTCCTCTGATGTTTGTATTTTGCTGCATATCTGCGCATTCCGGGCGCAAATGCGGGAGCAGGCGGCTCCTTTTGCATTATACGCTTCTCTTTTGAAAAAGAAAAGTGATTTTCTTACTTGAGAAGGAAATTGACATGCAGAAAAGAAAGGAATATGATATCAGCAAGAAGGACCAGAGACTGCTATGACAGGGAAAATGATAAGGACTGTGGACAGAAAACTGATTATATGCGAGAGTGTGAAAAAGGTGGAGGAGTGAAACGAATGGACAGAGATAACAAAATTCTGAAAATTGACAAATTAACGGATAACCCGTTTCTGAACATGTACGATCTGACGGCGCGTAACTGCGAGGGCAGGACTTTCCATTATTATTTTGCATCGCGGGGAGAAGGCGAAAATCTGAAGTGTCTGACACGTAGAAATGTACCGGAGGGCATTATGGTTTATGCCGTTTTGAAGGATGATCCTTCCAGAGTGGTGCTGGTGAAGCAGTACCGCTATCCCATTAACGATTTTGTATACGAGATGCCTGCCGGACTGGTGGATGCGGGCGAGCATATCGAGACGACCGCTGTGCGTGAATTTCATGAGGAAACCGGCATGACACTGGAATTATATGAGGGCGGCGATCCGGCCCTGCGCAATGCTTTTTACACAACAGTCGGTCTGACGGACGAATCAGTCAGCGTGCTTTATGGTTTTGCTGCAGGAAATCCGAATGGGAATTTTAAAGAGGCGACGGAGGATATTGAGGTAGTGATTGCCGACCGCGAGGAAGCGAAGCGTATCCTGCGGGAGGAAAAGGTGGCTATGAAATGCGCGCAGTCTCTGATCCACTTCCTTCACGCAGATCCAGAAAAGCCGTTTGCGTTTCTGGAGATGGATTAATAGGGAAAATGGATGTGGGCACGGAAATAAGCCTTTTATTCCCGCGAGCAATGAGCCAAGCGCCGTGCTTGCACGAGCATTTGGCGGTGCTGTGCGCCAGTGGCGCACGTTTAGCACGGACTGAAACGAAGTGCAGACTTGCCGCGAGGGGTGCTATGCGCCAGTGGCGCATGTTTAGCACCGACCGGAGCGAAGCGTAGACCAAATACCCCGTTGCTTGCAGCGGGGTATTTGATTATGTAACAGGAGAGAAGAGTGCTATGGCGATTGTTTTTGACGAGGAGCAGCGTGTGTTTGCGCTGCATACACAAAATACGACATATATGATCGGGCTTTCTGATGAACCTGGTTATGTGGGGCATGTTTATTATGGAAAAAAACTGGAGGATTTAAGTGCCGCTTATCTGCTGCGTACCGGGGAGGCACCGTTTACACCATTAGTGCATGCGCGCGAAAAGGGGACGTTCATGGATATTTATCCGTTTGAATATCCGTCAGAGGGAACGGGGGATTACCGGGAGCCGTGTCTGACAGTGCAGACACAGGAAGGGCACCGTGTCTGCGAGCTGCACTATAAACGGCACGAAATTTATGCAGGGAAGCCTTCGCTTCCGGGACTTCCGGCAACCTTCGGGAAAGAAACAGAATGTCAGACACTGGACATTTACTGCGAGGATGAGGTAATTGGTCTGGAGGTGCTGCTGCGCTACAGTGTATTTGATGATTGCGACGCGGTGACGCGCAGCGTCTGTGTGCGTAATTTATCGGATAAAAAGGTCTATCTGGAGCGCGTGCTGAGCGCTTGTCTGGATATGGACAATGAGCAGTTTGAGCAGATAACGCTGAACGGCTCCTGGGCGCGGGAGCGCCGCATTCAGCGAAGGAGCCTGGCTTATGGATATCAGGGTGTTTCGTCGGTACGCGGGGAATCCAGCCATCAGATGAATCCGTTCCTGGCGCTGGTGACACCGGAGACAACGCAGGATACCGGCAGGGTGTATGCTATGAATTTTGTTTATTCCGGCAATTTTCTGGCACAGACGGAGCTGACTCAGCATGATGCTGTGCGCATGGTGATGGGCATTCATCCGCAGAGCTTCTGCTGGCGGCTGCTGCCGGGTGAGAGTTTCCAGGCGCCGGAGGTTGTCATGGTTTACTCAGACGCCGGGCTTGGGAAAATGACAAAGACCTTCCACGACTTGTACCGCAAGCATCTGATCCGCAGTGAATATCTGCATAAGACGCGCCCGGTTCTGATTAACAACTGGGAGGCAACCTATTTTGATTTTGATTCTGAAAAGCTGCTGGCAATCGCCCGCGAGGCGAAAAAATCGGGCATTGAGATGCTGGTGATGGATGATGGCTGGTTCGGAAAGAGAAACGCGGATGACGGTTCGCTCGGTGACTGGTATGTGAACGAGGATAAGCTAAAGGGCGGACTGAAGAAGCTGGTGGATGAGGTGAAAGCGCATGGCATGAAATTCGGCATCTGGTTTGAGCCGGAGATGGTCTCGCCGGATTCCGAACTCTATCGGGCGCACCCGGACTGGGCGATCCAGGTGCCGGGCAGGGAGCCGGTGATGAGCCGACAGCAGTATGTGCTCGATCTGTCACGCCCGGAGGTGGCGGATTATGCCTATGAATGTGTGGCTTCCATTCTGCGTGAGACAGGCATCGACTACGTAAAATGGGATATGAACCGTCAGCTCACCGACCTTGGCAGCGCGTATCTGGAGGCAGACTGCCAGGGAGAGCTGCTTCATCGCTATGTGCTCGGACTATACCATATGCAGGAGCGCCTGGTGACAGAGTTCCCGGGTCTGCTGCTGGAAAACTGCTCTGGCGGCGGGGCTCGTTTTGATGCGGGCATGCTTTACTACAGTCCGCAGATCTGGTGCTCGGATGACACAGATGCGGCGGAGCGCCTGGCAATTCAGGAGGGGACAGCGCTTGTCTATCCGCTTTCTGCAATGGGTGCGCATATCAGCGATTGTCCGAATCATATCGTCGGACGGCAGACGCCGTTTGAAACGCGCGGCTATGTCGCGCTGGCGGGTACCTTCGGCTATGAGCTTGACATCACAAAAATATCAGGAGAAGAGCGTGCACAGATTCCGCAGCAGGTGGACATGTATCACAAGTACAACGAGCTGGTGCGTGAGGGAGACTACGACCGCATCGCATCTTTCCGGGAAAATCACCTGTACGATTGCTGGCAGGTGACGGCAAAAGACCAGAGTGAAGCCCTTGTCACTTACATCCAGGTGTACGCAAGACCCAATTACCGCAGCCGCCGTGTACGTCTCAAAAATCTGCAGCCGGATGCGCGCTACTGGCTGGAGGGCACCGGGGAGACGTACAGCGGAGCTATGCTCATGAACGCCGGCATCCTCATTCCGCCGATGAAGGGGGATTTCGCCGGGAAGCTGTATTATTTTGTCCGGGTAGATTAAAACTTTCCGCCTGAACGGTGATGTCTGCCTTCGTAGGTATCACCAATTAATAAAAGCCGATTGCTGATGCAATGCAGCCTTGACAAAATGGGAAAAGCACATCATAATTAACTTGAAAGTTATTTACTTAGAAGTTAATTATCTGTGGGGGATGTGGGAAATGCAGGAAATTTTCATAGGGAGAGAAAAAGAACTTGCTGATTTGAATGAAATGTACGCACAGCACAAATTTCAGATGTTTGTATTATATGGACGCAGGCGTGTTGGAAAAACCACTCTGCTCAATGAATTTTGCAAAGATAAAGACAGTATTTTTTATTCGGCAGAGCAAAGTAACGAAAAATTAAACCTGGAGAAATTTTCAGTACAGGTATTTCAGTTTTACAATGAAACGAATCTGGAAACTTTTTCATCCTGGACCAATGCATTATCATATATTGATGAACGTCAGAAAAATCAGAGGCTGGTGCTTGTAATTGATGAATTTCCATATCTTGCAAGAAAGAACAGGGCATTGCTTTCAGAATTTCAGCATTTGATCGATCACCGCTTGAAAAATGGCAGCCTGTTCATTGTACTGTGCGGAAGTTATATGGGTTTTATGGAAAAGGAGGTGCTTGGCTCTCAAAGTCCTCTTTTCGGAAGAAGAACCGGGCAGCTTCACGTGAAGCCTTTTAACTATCAGACGGGTGTTAAATTTATGGAGGGATTTTCTGATACAGAAAAGCTGGAATTATATGGGGCGTTTGGGGGCACGCCTTTGTATCTGCAGCAGATTGAAAAGGATGAAACCTTCGAAGAAAATATCAAAAGAGCATTTTTAAAAAATACGTCTTATTTGTACGAGGAACCGCTTTTGCTTTTACGCCAGGAAGTGCAGGAACCCGGGGTATACAGTGCTATTATTGAAGCAATTGCGGGAGGATATACAAAAGCTAACGAAATTTCGACAAAGATAGGCGAGGATGCTGCAAAATGTCTGAAATATATTAAAACGCTCTGTGAGTTAGGAATTCTTTATAAGGAAACACCTTTTGGCGAAAAGGAATCCTCCAGAAAGACGCTTTATGGAATATCCGACTTTATGTTCCGGTTCTGGTATCGGTATGTTTTTACGAACAGAACCTTGATTGAAACCGGTGCAAGGGATGCCGTGTGGGTAAAACGGATAGAACCGGATTATAGCAGCTATATGGGTCTTGTATTTGAAAAAGTATGCATGGATTATATGATAGCACAGAATGTAAAAGGCAAACTGCCCATTCTGTTTACGTCTATTGGAAGATGGTGGGGAACGGATCCGGCAACCAGAAATCAGGTGGAAATAGACCTGATTGCCAATGATGGGAAGGATTATCTGATCGGCGAATGTAAATGGCATAATGAAAAACTTGATCTGGCAGTGCTTTACGGATTGCAGAAGAAAGCGGATGTTTTCAATCCCAGAAGAACACGTACGTGGTTTATACTTTTTTCAAAATCTGGTTTTACACAGGCAGTGATGGAAGCTGCAGAAAAAGATGAGAATATTATTCTTGTGGATATCGGAGAATTAATGGAAATGTGTTAAACCGACTTTCAAAATAACCGGATTGGTGAAACAATCCGGTTATTTTGTACGGTGCAGAAGCAGCTGCGGTTAAAAAAGTGATGCAGTATCCAGATCCGGGAAGGCAATGACAGGAGCAGGATTCGCTGTGTGCTTCCCAATCATTTTTTCCATCCAGACCATATTGTACCAGGTTCCGAATTTATAGCCGCATTTATGGAATTCTCCGACCATTTCAAAACCCAGATGGGCATGAAACTGCATGCTGTTTTTGTCCAGATGTTCATCTGTGACTTCCGGGCAGCCGATGCAGGCGTTCAGACTTAAAATGTTCTGCGCTCTGGAGATCTCTTCTATTTTTTCATAAAGCATTTTTCCGATTCCCATTTTGCGGCAGTCTTCCCGCAGATAAATACTTGTTTCCACTGCCCAGTCATATGCGGCTCTGCCGACAAAGGAACCAGTGTAGGCGTAGCCGAGAAGCTTACCATCTTTCTCTGCGGTAATGTAGGGGTAGCGCTGCAGCGTCCTGCGGATACGGTTCTGAAAATCCTCCAGCGTCGGCACATCGTATTCAAAAGAAATGGCGGTTTTTTCTACATAGGGTGTATAAATATCCAGTAATTGCCGGGCATCTTCCGGCGTAACAGGTCTGATACGGATATCGTTTCTGGTCATCATGTGAAGTCCTTTCCGAATATAATGATATATGAGGTAAGTATATTCCACTGGGAAGGGATATGCAAGCGCGATTTTCGTTGACAACGGCGGGGAAACTGGGTATTGTAAAAAGAAAGGATGATCGGGACAGGCATAAGCTGCCGGAAGTGAGGAGCATATGGAGAAAAATGAAAAATGGCTGGACTGGGCTGTGGAACTGCAGAGCATCGCTCAGGCAGGTCTGTTTTATGGAAAGGATGTCTTTGACCTTGAAAGATATGAGCGGATTCGTGAAATTGCGGCGGAGATGCTCAGTTATAAAACACAAATTCCGCCGGATAAAGTAAAGGACTTGTTCTGCAGCGATGTGGGCTATCAGACCCCCAAGCTTGATACGCGGGCGGCGATTTTTGAGAACGATAAAATTCTGCTGGTAAAAGAAAAAAATGGAACCTGGTCTCTGCCCGGCGGCTGGGTGGACGTTAATGTTTCTGTGAAGGAAAATATTATAAAAGAAGTAAAGGAAGAGGCGGGGCTTGATGTCGCCGTCGATCTGGTGATCGCAGTGCAGGACCGGGAAAAGCATAACCTGCCAGTGTATGCTTATAAAATATGCAAGGTATTTGCGCTCTGTTCTGTGAAAGGCGGTTTTTTCCGGGAGAATCTGGAAACTGTGGACAGCGGCTACTTTAGCTGGGACGAGCTGCCGCCGCTGGCGCTGGATAAAAATAATGAAGAGCAGATTCGGATGTGCTTTGAGGCATATCATGCAGAAAACTGGAAAACACAGATAGACTAAGCTGCGGATTCTAAATGCGAAATTCAGGCGGAGGCGGCAGCGGGTAAAGACAGGGGACGAACGACAGAGAAGGAGAAAACGCATGAGACGCAAGGAAAGAGAAGTGACTGATTTTGAGGAAATGATTGCAATTATGGGGAAGTGTGACGTGTGCCGCCTTGCGCTGAATAACGACGGTTATCCATATATTTTACCGCTGAATTTTGGAATGAAGGCAGAGGACGGAAGCGTGGAGCTGTATTTTCACGGTGCATCGGAGGGCATGAAGTATGAATTGATACAGAAGGATAACCGGGCAGGCTTTGAGATGGATTGCGGGCATGTTCTACATCTTTCGGAAAATAACTGCAGCTGCACGATGGACTATGAAAGTATAGTCGGCCGGGGACACATAGAAATGGTCCCCGATGAGGAAAAATACGATGCACTGCAGATTTTAATGCAGCATTACCGGGAAGGTAATTTTCCATTTAATCATGCGGCTGTATCAAAAACAAGGATGTTCAGGCTCATTGTTGAGCAGATGACAGGAAAGATCCGGAATAAAAGGAAATAGTAAGCGAAAGCCTTTATTCCGGTATGTACAAAACAGCATGCATAATAATATGAGCAGGAGGAGTTTTTCATAAATCGAAAAATTCCTCCTGCTTGATTTTTATAAAGTGTGTTCAGAATCCGAAATGGGGGATATTTAATTTATTTTACTTTGCTGCAGCAAAATCAGCGTCCATTTGTGCTGCAAAAGCATCAATATCAAGAGTTTCCTCCATTAAGTAACTAATGATATTTGTACGGAGAATATTAATATATTCAGCTGTAAATGTGTCGATACCGGAACGGCTGAAGGACATGCCATCGTTGATATAAGCGTTGACATCGCCCCAGGCAGCGGGAAGTTCAGCTGTGATATGCTTGCCGGTTGAATATTGTTTTGTCAGTTCGATCCCATGATTGATAGCTTCGTCTGTATACATCTCTTCCATCAGAAGGAGACCAGCCTTGATCTTATCTGGATCATCGCTGTTGAACAGTACGTTTCCGCCTGCAGGAGTTACCACAATTTTTGTATCGGCAGGGTCTTCAGAGATAGGTGTAGCAAACATGCCAATGTGCATATCCGGATTTTTACTCAGAACACCGTCAAATGCCCAGTTTCCGCCGCCTACCATAGCAGCTTTTCCGGTTGCCATCAGTTCGAGAGCATCATTCCATTCTGTTCCGACGAAATCATCGGTAAAATATTTCTTTAAATTCCAGAAATGTTCATAGGCATCTTTAAACGCTTCATCTTCGGAAAATGTCGTCTCCAGATTCATTTTTTTGTTATACCATTCGCTGTCTGTACCACTGCACTGAATCTCGGCAAAATCCATGAAGAAAGCTTCTGCTGTCCAGGCACTCTTAAAGCCGGTTGCAAAAGGTGTGATACCAAGTTCCAGAAGTCTGTCACAAAGAGCGGTAAGCTCGCTGTAAGTGGTGGGCACTTTCAGATCGTATTCTTCAAATAGATCCTTATTATAAGTAATGCCCAGTGCATCCGTGCTGGCTACGACTACCAACTGCTTCCCGTCAACCTGGCCATCTGCAAGCACATCGGCATTCAGATTTTCCAGGAACGGCTGACCGGTCAGGTCATACAGATACCCTGCGTTATTGAATTCACGATAGTCAGCTCTGCCGGAAATGTAGAAAATCTGAGGAGCGTCATCACTTGCAATTTTGGTACTTAATAACTGGCGGCCCTGATCAGAAGGGAGCCGTTCTACGTTAAGGGTAATCTGGGGATATTTTTTGCGGAAGTTTTCAGCTATCCATTCTACTTGTTGTTGTCCCCCTTCTTCGTTTGAGGTGTAAACCCAGGTGATTTCTGTTGGATTAATGACCTCTTCCTGGGCCAGTACAGATTCCGCTGCTAACGGGGTAATGCTTAAGCAAAGAGACAATAATAATGCAACTTTCTTTTTCACGATAGATCCTCCTTTGGTTTTCGTTATGTGTATTGAAGATGATATGTTTTTGCGATGTGTCCCCCACGACATCTTCTTGATATGAAAGATTGTATATTTTATTTTTGTTTTTAGAAATAAATTTGTTCTATTTTACAGTTTTTGAGAGGTTAGATGCAGAATGACAGGGTAATTTGACGGAAGTGTGTCTGGATGAGTATATTTTGTCATTCCGGGGTGGAATTATGTAATTCAAACCGAATGCGTTTACGTACCATGTTGAACAAGTTAAAATCATTCCATAGCAAAACGACATGCTGGTGAAAAACAGGAGAGCAAAGGAGGATATGATATGAAAGGAAAAAACAGTGTTCAGGTGTTTCTGAGCAGATCTGCAAAATACATATTTGTTTTGCCGGGACTGAGCCTTTTTATATTTGCAGTAGTGATTCCCTTTTTTATGGGATTAAATATTGCATTTACGGATTGGAATGGTATTTCACCTAATTATCATTATGTAGGGCTGAAAAATTTTCTGTCTGTGTTTAAAGACTCACGTATGACGCTTCCTGTAAAAAATTCACTGAAATTCGCATTGATTGGTCCCGTTGTTAACAATGCTCTGGCAATTGGTCTTGCTTTAATGCTAAATCAGAAATATAAAAAGCTTACGTCTGTGGCAAAACTGATCTTTTTTATGCCGGTTTGTTTCAGCTCTGTACTGTCAGCTTTTATCTGGAATTTTATTTATAAAAATGTATTCAGCGCTGTACTTGGAATTAACAGTCCATTGGGCAGCAAGTTCTGGGTCATTCCGGCCATTATTGTGATTGGTTTGTGGAATGGAGTCGGAGTAGGCATGATGATTTATCTGTCAGCCCTGAAGAGCGTTCCGGAAGAACTATATGAATCTGCCAAGATGGACGGAGCGTCTTCTTTTAAATGTTTTTTTCATATAACGATTCCGATGCTTACTCCGGCATATACGACCTGCGTTACCTTAAGCCTTACAAATTATCTGCGGGAATTTGCTACTACGCTGTCTGCTACCGGAGGCGGTCCGGCAAGAGCTTCCGAGACGATATCTATCTATATATTTGATAATTTGTATACGTATAATAAGGCGGGATATGGGCAGGCATTATCATTATTGTTTATGATCATCTTGATTTTTATTTCAACCGGGGTATCCACGTTTTTCCGGAAAATGGAGGTAGAGCTGTAATGGTAATGAAAAATAAAGTGAATTGGAATAAAAAAATGAAAAGTGTTCCGGGGATTGCAATTACTTTGTTTTTTGCTTTTTTGTTTCTGTTCCCACTCTATATAGCCGTTGTCACATCTTTCAAAACGCAGATGGAAACGGCCAATAATGTGCTTGCGCTTCCCAAACAACTGTTTTGGGAAAATTATACAGAGGCTTTACGGATCAGTAAATTTGGCAGGGCAATTTGGAACAGCGCCTATATTACGATTTTATCGGTTTTCTTTCTGGTACTGTTTTCAGCTATGGGAGGCTATGCGATAGCACGCAACAGGAATAACCGCTTTTTGCGGATACTGGAAAGGGTTTATCTGTCTTCTATGATGCTGCCGTTTCAGATTTTGATGATTCCGATTTATAAGATTTTTAAAACCCTTCATCTGCAAAATAATCTAAACGGAGTTGTGTTAGTGCTGATCGGCACCAGTCTTGCCTATCCGACCTTCCTGATAGCAGGCTTTGTAAAAACTGTGCCGAGAGAATTGGAGGATGCGGCCAGAATAGACGGATGCGGTCCATACCAGTTGTTTTTTAAAATAGTATTTCCGTTATTATCACCCATCATATCTACGGTAACGGCATTACAGACCATGTGGATCTGGAATGATTTCAATACGTCGCTGATTTTGTTACAGAAGGACAGTGTGCGGACGCTGACGGTAAAACAGTTCTATTTCTTTGGACAATATGCCGTGGATTATAATATGGCCTTTGCGGCTGCTATTATATCAATGATCCCGATTCTGATATTTTTCTGTGTCGCCCAGCGTTATCTGGTGGCGGGAATATCGTCGGGGGCAGTAAAAGGATAATTCCGTGACAAGCTGCGCGGTATATCATAAAAAATAAAATTATAAAGGAGAAAAAATTATGGTAACTACAAAAACAGCATGCGTTACTGGCGCTGACCGTGGAATTGGACTGGAATTTTGTAAACAGCTGATGGATGAAGGCTATACTGTCTTCGGCGGAAAATATCTGCATAAGTGGACATTTATGGAAGATCTGCAAAAAAAGTATCCGGATCAGTTTTACATCATCCCACTGGACATTTCCGATATGGAAAGCGTAAAGGCTGCAGGAGAAATGATTAAGGGCTACACCGATCATATCGATATTCTAATTAACAATGCAGCAATTACCGGAAAGAGAATTGAGGGACGCATGAC
This sequence comes from Lachnospiraceae bacterium UBA7225, assembly GCA_002473385.1. Lineage (GTDB taxonomy): Bacteria > Bacillota > Clostridia > Lachnospirales > Lachnospiraceae > Marvinbryantia. Next base: position 117,126 of record DKTR01000039.1, on the reverse strand, counting down.
AATCTTTGATGACCTGGATTATGATCAGATGATAAAAGTATACAATGTAAATACGCTGGGACCTATTCGTGTGACGAATGTCTTAATCAATCTGATCATGAACAGCCAGGAGAAAATGATCGTGAATATTTCCTCTGAGGCGGGTTCTATCGGCACATGCTGGAGACCGGGCGGTTTTGATTATCTGATGTCCAAGGCAGCGCTTAATATGTCTTCCGCTATTATCCATAACAGTATTTTCCCGACAATGGGTGGACAGGTTCTGGATATTCATCCGGGCGGAATGCGTTCCTATTTTGGAACAACGGAAGGACCGGATGATGAAGTAAATGCACAGGGACGAGTAGTAGAATCTATGGAAAAACGTGCAAAACAAATTCTGGAGCTGGTTCTGGATGCCGGACGTTTTCGTTTTGATCATCCTGCATTTGTGACTTACAGGGGTGATCGCATTCCGTGGTAATGGACAGGGGGATTTATGAGTCAGGGATTATCTAACAAACGAATCATTACCATTGCGCCTACGGGCGCATGGCCTACAAAACAGAATAATCCGGCCATGCCGATGACACCACGAGAGATTGCGGATGACGTTTATGCGTGTTGGAAGGCAGGAGCAGCGGTGGCACATATTCATGTAAGAGATGATGAAGGCAGACCGGTTATGACGCTTGACAAATTTAGCGAAACCGTGCGTCTGATCCGGGAGCACAAGGACTGTGACATCGTTATTAATCTGACAACATCAGGTTCTCCAGATGCGACTGATGAGGAGCGGCTTCAGCATTTGAAGGTGCTGAAGCCGGATATGGCATCGCTGGACTGCGGCAGTATGAACTGGCAGCACAAATTTGTGGCAGTCAACACGCCTGAATTTCTGGATAAACTGGGACGGACCATGCTGGAAAATAATGTAAAGCCGGAAATAGAAGTATTTGAAACGGGAATGTTATATGAAGCGCTTTATCTGGAAAAGCAGGGGGCGGTGAAGGCTCCGATCCATTTCCAGTTCGCGTTGGGAGTACCCGGCGGCATGCCGGCCACCATCGAGAATCTGGTATTTCTTGTGAATAAGGTGCCGGAAGGCTGTACCTGGGGCGCGGTTGGCATAGGAAAGGCAAGTATGCCGGTTTTTCTGGGCACGCTGGCGCTCGGCGGACATCCCAGAGTAGGTTTTGAGGATAACGTTATGTATAAGTATGGAGAACTGGCACAGTCCAATGTGCAGCTGGTAGAACGGGCGAGACGGATCATAGAAGACGCCGGATATGAAGCGGCCACACCGGAAGAAGCAAGACAGATTTTAGGGATCACACAAGGAAAAGCAAAAACAATATAAATGTAAAAATGAAGGGAGATACTATGAAAGCCAGTAAAAAAACAATATGCTTATTACAGACAGCGGCAATGGTAATAAGCCTGTGTGCCTGGGGCGGTGAAGCCGCAGCGGCAGAAACAATAACCAATGACAGCGGGATAGATCTGTCGTTTATGGAATCAGAAAAAGCGCCGGAGGAGTATGTGGGGAAGATATCATTCTGGTCCTTCAGCGATATGTGGGGACAGATTATTGAACCGTTTAATGAAGTTTATCCGAATATCGAAGTAGAGAATGTTGTTATCGGGCAGGGGGATTATCTGGGGAAAATCCAGACTACTTTAGCCGGCGGCGGTGAATTGGGAGATATTATTCTGGCAGAACTGAATATTCGCGAGCAGCTATTTGAAATGGGCATTTTTGATAATTTAGAAGGAGAACCGTATAACCTTAACCGGGATTATCTGGAAGATTTTTTAATTCCCCAGGAAACTTACGAGGGAAATGTAGCAGGCATTTGCAATGCGATAGGCGTAGGAGCAATGGCATACAAATGGGAACTTCTGGACAAATATCTGGGAATATCCACACAAGAGGAAGTAGAAGATACTTTCAAAACCTGGGAAGATTTCATTGAAGCCGGTAAGAAGGTATATGAGGAAAGTAATGGCGGGGTATATCTGATCGCAAGCTATTCTATGGTTCAGCAATTGATGACGGCCGAGGGCACGGAGCCTTACTTTGACGGAAATACGCCCAGCAATTATTTTTTGAACGAACGTGCAGAAGAAAGATACAATATTGTAAAGGCGTTTACAGACAATCATGTAATGGATCCGGCGATTCCTGCATATATGTCTCCGGGGCTGAACCAATCCATGACAGAAGACCATCATATTTTTTATGCGTTTCCAACCAGCTTCAGCAAGAGAATGTTTAAAATGTTCGACCCTGAGGGATATGGCAGATGGCGTGTCGCAAAGGCTCCGGGACAGGTCAGCACGATCGGAGGCACACTGGTCGGCATTAATAAGGACAGTAAGGATAAAGAATGCGCATGGGAATTCTACAAATATATGATGCTGTCGCAGGAGGGCACGGTTTTCTCATTTAATACAGGCGGTGGTGTAGCTCCGATTAAGGGAATGGAGGATGTGATCGATTACAAAGCGATCCAGGATGATTATATTGATCAGAATGAGATTTACTATACCATGTATGTAGAATGGCCGAAGGAATCGGTCAGCAGACCGCCAGAACTGTACCTGGCAGAAGCGGCGGCAGCTTATGAGGCTGTAGATATGGCTCTGATGGCGGATACCAGTATGACTCTGGATGAATATAAAGCGCTGCTTAAGAATGAGATTTATGCAAGATGTCCTGATTTGGAATAGCAGAACACGACAGAAGCGCTTTTTATAATTATTTGCCGGCAGGTTATCTGTCGACGGGACGGAGAATGATATGTATCTTATTGCAGTGATCAATCTGGGTTCTACTTCCACTAAGTTCTCTTATTACGAGGATGAGAATCCGAAATATCAGACTACAATCGATCATGACCGGGAGGAACTGAAACAGTATCCAACTATCTGGGAACAATTTGAGTACCGGCTGGAAGCAGTGCTTGCAGAACTGGAAAAAATAAACACAAAACCGGAAGAACTTGATGCGATTGTGACCAGAGGCGGACATACGGTTCCATTGGAAGGAGGCGTCTACCGCATTACAGATTTGATGCTGGAGCAGTCTGCCACTGGAAAATATGGTCGCCATGCTACGGATTTAGGACTCAGGATTGCTGCCAGAATTGGAAAATCAGGAGCCTGCGCGCTTACTGTGGATCCTCCTGTGACCGATGAATTTACGCGGCTGGCCAGATATGGGGGAATCCGGGAACTTCAGAGGAAAAGCAGCTTTCATGCTCTGAACCACAGAGCGGTTGCAAAGCAATATGCCAGAGACATTCAGAAGCCGTATGGGGAGTTGAGACTTATTGGCGCTCATATGGGCGGCGGTATTACAATTGCCTGCCATAAGGATGGGCGGATGGTAGATGCCACAAATGGTCTTGTAGGCGATGGACCGTTTTCAGGAAATCGTCCCGGAACGATGCCGGCCAGAGGACTTATTGATTTGTGCTATTCAGGAAAATATACTAAGGAGCAGCTTCTGCAAAAGCTAACGGTGAGGGGCGGTTTAATGTCCTACGCAGGAGACAGTGATCTGCGAAGACTGGAACAGCGGATTGCCGGAGGAGACAGTGCGGCAAGGGAGGCTGTAGAGGCAATGGCATATCAGGTGGGCAAGGAGATTTGCGCTATGTCAGCCGTGCTGGAAGGAAAGGCAGACGCGATCTACTTAACAGGAGGCATGGCGTATTCTGATTATCTGACGGGTTTAATCAGAACGCGGGTCGGCCATATCGCCAGAATCGTTTTGTATCCTGGAGAATATGAGATGCAGGCTTTGGCGCTGGGCGCTCTGGAAGTGCTGCAGGGAAAGATAAAAGCAAAGGAACTGGAAGATAATGCTGAAAACATTTGATGAAATAGAAAAAGTAATTCTTGGACGGGAAAAAAGGAAAACGATTGTGCTGGCCGGTTCTCATGATGATGCCGCACTTGCGTCTCTGGTAGAAGCATATCATAAAGGGCTTGTGAACGGATGTCTGATCGGTAAAACAGAAGAGACAAAAGCACTTTTGCTGAAAATGGGAGTAAATCCGGAAGAGTTTTCTATCATCCAGGAAGAAAACGGTGCAGCGGCTGCAAAATTGGCGTGCAAAATGGTAAAAGAGGGGAAAGCAGATATTCCTATGAAAGGGAAGCTGACGACTGCTGAATTTATGCAGGCAATTTTAGACAAAGAGTTTGGATTTGTTCTCCCGGGAGGAATATTAAGTCAGGTTACGGTGCTGGAATATGAGCAGGAGAACAGATTTTTGCTGCTTGGTGATTGCGCGGTAAATATTTTGCCGGATTATGAAGCTAAGAAAAAAATATTGAATAATACAGTAAGATTGGCCCATGTATTGGGGATAGAACTACCCCGTGTGGCTGTTATTGCGCCGCTGGAACTGGTAAATCCTAAAATTCAGGCTACCGTAGATGCTGCTCTTCTTTCTAAAGCAAATGAAAGAGGACAAATTAATGGATGTATTGTTGACGGACCTCTGGGAATGGACAATGCGGTCAATCGGGAGGCTGCCATGAGCAAAGGTGTTTCGGGACAGGTAGCCGGTCGCGCGGATGTACTGATTATGCCCGATTTGTGTACAGGCAACGTGCTCACCAAAACACTGCATTATTTCACTGATTTAAAGCAGGCGGGATGTCTTGTAGGCGCTTCTGTACCGGTAGTAATGACATCCAGAACAGAAGCGCCGGTCAATAAATATAATTCTATTCTGGCAGCTCTTCTATAAAAACAAGTTGTTGCGCTGAACAGATTTTATCTGCCCAGCGCAACAGCTATGTCATAATCCAGAGTCCTGCGGTAGTCCAAAGGACTAATCCCAACATATTTTGAAAATACTTTGCTAAAGTACTGACTGGAGGTAAAACCTACAGAAACCGCGATTTCATAAATCTTGAAATCACTGTTTCTGAGGAGCCTTTTGGCCTCATTCATACGAATCAGTGAAAGATAGCTTATAACACTGCTGCCGGTATCCTGTTTAAAAATACGGCTTAAGTAAGATTCGCTGATATGAAGACTGGTAGTTATATCAGAAACGGCCAGAGGTTCCTTATAGTGCGAGGACATATAACAGATGGCTTTGCGGGTTGTGCGTGAGTAAAACTTTAGCTTTTTATCCAAAATCAATCTGGCACAGTCAGAGAAAAATGTCTGAAACAGATTTTGAATATCGCCGCAGGTATAGCAGGAATCAATTAGGGAAGCGACCGATGGATTTTCAGGAGCAAGGGGCGGCAGCTTCACAGACGTACACCAGATGTTAGTCCGGATAATCAGTTCCTGTACGCATTGGTTTAGCAGCTCAATATTGCAGGAGGGGTGTAAATGGGTCTTAAAAAGGGTTTCCAGCAAGGTGTCTGCCTGCTGAAAGCGTTCCTGATAAAGAGCGGTGTACAGATCTTCCAGCAGTCTGTAAAGAAGCTGCGGATCAACAGGATGTATGCAGAGCTGCCGGAACATTTTTGTTCCCACATATTGCTCGTGGTTTCCGAACACCCGATAGCTGAAATATTTCTGACAGGCTTCATACAGGGAGGAAACATCCCGGGATGCCTGTTTGGAAATATGAAAAGACAATGTATAGGAGAGACCGGTTTTCAGCTTGATGAAAGTGTGCAGGTCATAAAGGGAAAGCCGTATTGTCTCAGCCAGATACTTGTAGGATGCGTCAAACCGGCAACGGTAGAGAAGAATCGTGTCTCCGGAGGCTGTACTGAATTGTTCCTGACATTCCAATATTTCAGGCATAAATTTTCCATACTGTGAAAAGAGAGCTTTCGGCAGGATGTTTCTCTTTGGTGCTTCGTGAAAGAGCGGATAAGGAAGGTCCTCCCGCAGCACAATCAGGACATAGGTGCTTGCACTAGAAGATGCTGCTAAAGGAGGTGCGGAAGCCGTTTCGCTGTCAGAAAGCTGCCGGGTGGTATCCGGCGGATATTGACTGAGCCGCAGAAGATTTTTTAAGAGAAGCTGCGCGTTCAGCTCGGATTTTAAAAGATACCCGTGAATACTTATTTCAATACTTTTTTTCGCCGGCGAAGGATGAAAGGTTTGATTTGTGATGATGAGAACTTTAACAGAACAGTTATAATGCTGTGCATTTTGAGCCAGCTCCAGACCGGTCATGCCTGCCAGAAACATTTCTGTAATGAGAATATCCGGAATATGCCCCTTCTCGAATAAACGGACAGCTTCTGCCGGATCTGTGATTTCAGAAGATATATAAAAGCCGCTGGTTTCTGCGGGAAAGATTGTTTTGATGGACCGGATTGCGTTCGTATTTTTTTCTGCAATCATAACTTTATACATACAGATTCCTCCATGGTACAGACGTATTATAAAATAGTGTATTTCCTTTAAAATCGTATCATTATAATGGGAAAAAAGACAATAAAAACCGACTGAAATGCAAAAAACCCAAAATGAAAGAGCAAAAGAGATACTTGAAACGCACTGGAAAAGGGTGTCTGGCTTCCGGAATTGAAAAACCGCTGCAAAATTTCATTTTTTTGCAGCGGATATATGGCGTGCAGTTTTGCAAACTGTGCGGTGAATTTGTCAGGATTTAATAGCTCCCGCAGTGATGCCGCTTACAAAATGCTTAGAATTGAATATGTAAATAATAAGGATAGGAAATGTGGCAAGTACGAGAGCCAGCATTCTTGCACCATATTCAGAGCTGAATTGATCTCCGAAGGTGAAAATTGCCATGGGGACCGTATATTGCTCTCTTTTATTAATAAAGATTAAAGCATTCATGAAATTGTTCCAGGATGCAATGAAGCTTAAGAGGAACAATGTCGTGAGGGGCGCTTTAGAAAGCGGAATACCAAATCGGAGAAAAATACTAAATTCTCCGGCACCGTCAATGCGGGCGCTTTCTACAATTTGCAGAGGCACTGTATCCTGCATGGTGCTCATGAGCAGATAAACACCCATGGAACTGGATGTGCAGGAAATAATGAGAGGCCACATTGTTCCTGTAAGGTGAAACGTATTCATTTCAATCAGAAATCCCACCAGAGATACGTTAAAAGGAACCATCATAGTCAGAAGAACGATGGTGGCACAGGCTGATCGTCCCCGGAACCGGTATATTGCCAGAGCATATCCGGCCATGGCACTTACAAATACGCGGATAAAGGAAGAAAGCATTGCTACATAAAAGCTGTTCCAGTAACTGCGCAGAAACCCTGCTTTCAATATTACTTTTATATTATCCAGAAGAGCCTTGCCCGGCAATAAATTCAGTCTGGAAATAACCTCTGCATTTGTGTGAGTAGACATAATCAGCAGGCTGTAAAAGGGATAGAGCGATACGACGGTAATTATGATAAGAAGCAGTTTAGAAAGAAAACCGTCGAATTTTTTTTGAAATTTTGTTCTGCTATTAGTCATAAGGATCCTCCTTTTTGCTGATTACCCAACGGGTTATGGATACACAGAGCAGGATGATGATAAACAGACCATAAGTGACGGTAGCTCCATATCCAAGACGTCCGGTCTTCATAGAATATTCATAGAAAGATACCATGACAGTCTCGAGAGGTTTCTCAATAGTATTAATGGCTGAACCGGACAGACCCCGCATCAGCAGGTAAGGCTGGTCAAACATCTGCAGAAGTCCGATCATACTGTTAATGATCAGAAACTGCGTTGTGTTTTTCAGCATTGGAACGGTAATTCGCAGTAAAATCTGCAATTTATTGGCGCCGTCGACTTTGGCGGCTTCATACAGATCCTGGGGAATGGCCGTCATGGCTGAAAGATACATCAGCATATAGTATCCTAAGGATTGCCAGATACACATGAGAACCAGCATTGTGCGCTGGAGATAGGAAGGCGCTGTCAGCCAGTTAATAGCTTGTTCAAAAATGCCGAGTTTTACCAGAATCTTGTTTACAATACCGACTTTCTGGTCAAACATCAGGCTAAAAATTATGCCAATAGCAATTGGCGAGGTAATATTCGGCAAATAGTTGGCTGTCTGGAAAAACACGCGTCCCCGTCTTTTTTCATTAAAGAGAAAATTAGCAAGGAGAATACCCAGTACAATAACTGTAGGAAGGGTGAAAATTACAATAATGAAGGTGTTTTTCACGGAAGGCCAGAAGTGCTGGTCTGTTGTAAACAGCCGGATGTAGTTCTGCAGCCCGATAAAGTTAACTTCTCTTCCGATTTTATTGTCTGTAAGACTGACATAGAAGGAGTATAAGGTAGGAAACAGAAAAAACACGCCGAATATAATGAAAAATGGAGCCATGAAAATATAGGGCCATTTTTGCAGATATTTCGTGTAACTCTTTTTTTACGTTTTTGTTTCATGGATTACCTCCATATCACCCGTTTTGTAATAAGTGTATAAATTAGATGATATTGTCCATCCATTTGATGGTTTCCTGATCAATTTTAAAGGTCAGACTGTTTAAGCTGTCTTTCAGCTCATCTGTATTGCGACAGCCAATGATAGGAGCAACACTAACTTTATTGCAAAGCAGATAGGACAGGCACAGAGCAGTGGGATTTGCATGATTCTTATCACAGTACTCTTTTACTTTTTCATATTTCTTGTAATTTTCATCACAAAGCATGGTGTTGTTGCCTTCGTCAAAGTCTTCCCACTGTGCAGAATTGTTGTAAAGGCGTGTAAACATAGCCCGCCCCTGAGAGGAGAAGCTGATGATCGGAATATCATTCTCCAGATACTGGGAATATTCATGGTCATTCATGCAGCACAGAGTGGGATCATTCCACATTTCAGGCTTGCAGGTAGCGTAGCTCCACTGAATCTCAGAAATAGTGAAAGGGGTTTTGCCGTTTTTAATTGCATATGCGTTTGCTTCCAGGATTCTTTCCATAGTCCAGTTGGATGCACCGATGGCACGTACGCGGCCAGTCATGGCAATTTCGTGAACGGTATCCATGATTTCACTTACAGGACGGTTCAGATCATCTCTGTGAAGCAGATAAATATCAATGTCAGTTTTTAATTCGCTTAAGCTGGTATAAAAATCGGCGAGCAATTCATCGTGAGAAAGTCTCTGATGAAAACCGCCTTTGGTGATCAGATGTATCTGATCACGTTTTCCTGATCTGCGGCACCATTCCCCTGCGAGCGCTTCTGCGTTGCCATATTTTCTGGCCAGATCAAGTGCGTTGCCGCCGGCCGCCATAAACATGTCCAGCATAGCATCCGTATTTTCTGCGGTCTGATTCGGACCGATAAATGTAACGCCTGCTACCAGTTTGGAAATTTTCATTGTACCACCGTTGATTGTTTTTACTGTAATGTAATCCATTGTGTAACCTCCCGATATGTTTTATCACGCTATCAAATAGCTGTTAATTGTAATTGCGCTGTGGAAATATGTTTATTATAGAAGCGGTCACCAAAAAAGACGATAGAAAAAAGAATACGAAATGTATATTTTTGTGACATACCGTGTAAAAAAAGAGATGGATGTGTAAAATACTGAACTAAAATGCCAGACGGATACAGATTTGGACTATTGGGAAAAGAAGAATTATGCTAAAATACAGGCGGAGGAGGGGAGCGAAAAATGTTGACAAAAGAAAAAATCGTGGAATATACAAAAAAGTATGGCTTAATGATAGTAACAGCTTGTATAGCGATATTTCTGATCGCCAGGCTGCTGGAGATACAGATGACTTTTCTGGATAGTCTGTATCATGAAATGAATATTTTGCGGCTGAACACTCTGGTGAGAGGTTATCTGATTCAAAAGCTCATTTTTACTACCATTCTGATGCTTGAAGGAGGAGCCTGTGTAGCGTTTTATTACTTTTCGCACGGCGGCAGAAAATTTCGGGATTTGGCACAGTTGTGCTTTGTTTCGGCAGTATTTGTATATAGTATTTTTGAGCCGGAGACATTGTTCCGGGTATCCAGGGCAGATCTTTTATTCTGGCTGAAAGTGGAGAGAGTATTCAGCGCCGCACTTTTTGCAGCATTTCAGATTCTGACCTATAATTTTGTTGACTTTAGGCGGGCTGCTGCGGTCAAACGGATTACTGTGGGAATAACAGGACTGACCTGTCTTTTGACAGTACTGCTGCCAACCATTTATGCTAATGTAATTCTGGCTGTATTTTTGCTGTTCATGATTGGCAATATGTTCTTTTTTTTATATCTTTTTGTAAGTCAGGGGCAGATGAAAAAATATATGCCTGTATTATTGCCCGTAATGCTGATGCTTTTTACTGTATTGATTCTGCTTAGGTATAGGCTGAGCGCGCAGGGCGCAGGAAATCTGTATAATAAGCTGATTATTATAGTAAGCATTCAGAATCTGAGCTGGTTTGTGATCATTGTATGGAAATACAATATAAAAATACAATACCGGCAGGATAAGAGCCAGCAGGCAGAAGATGTGCGGAGGGATAAGGAAATGTTCCGGAATACTGCCGGCAGACAACTGGAATCCTCTTTGCGTCTGATACAGAATATAGTGGATGTGCTGGAGGAAAATATTCCTTTGGACAGCGTTCAGAGCAGAAAAGAATTGCAACTGCTAAAAAGTAAAATTGAATCAATGGATAATGTAATTAATGAATATAGCTGGCTTAATGACGAGAACGCATGTATTATGCATTTTACAGAGCTGAGCATTAACAATATGATATTTTCTGCAATGAGAACCTCAGAAACTGAGGATGCAAAGAAGGTCTGGCTGAAGATGGAGGATCATATTGGAAACGTCTTTGGGGATCCATTTTATTTAACAAAGGCATTTCATGATTTGTATGAACAACTGTGCAGTATAGCGGATTTGGGACAGGTGTTTGTTGAAGTAAAAAAAGAAGGCGCTACTGCACAAATTTCTCTGAAGGTTTCTGAAAGGATATTGCCTGCCAGGAAGCTGAATCAGCTTATGAATGGAGGGAAGACTGTGGCGCTGGCAGAGCCGAAGACGGAGGAGCTTATTGATGCCATTGAGCAGTTTAAGGAGATTATCAGGGCTCATTCCGGTAATATATGGATCCGGGAAAAAGACGGATATTCCATTTTGTATTGCAGTCTGCCGGTGATTGCAGAAAAAGAGGAAGAAGATGAAAAAAAAATAGATTTGCCGGGATCCGGAAAAAGCCAGGAAAACTGGTCCAGGCTGGTAATTGTCAGCAGTGAAAGGGAACAGGGAGAACTACTCTCTACATATCTGCATAATACCGCCTTTGAAATTATTATAATACGGGACGGTGAAGAAGCAATAGATTATATCCAGAATAATCACTTTATCAATCTGGTGATTCTGGGAAATCTCTTAAAAGGGATAGACAGACTGGCGTTTTGCCAGCGATTGCGGCGCATTTATTCTTCTGTCAGCCTTCCAATGCTGATACTGATGCCGGAAAGGAGAGTGTCAAGCATGGATGTGTATGCATCCTATACGAATGCCTATCTTACGGAACCCTACAGCAGAGGAGAACTGCTGGCGATTATCCGTTCTCTGGAGCTTATGAAAAGGTCGACTGATGAGGCAATGGAAGCGAAGCTGGCCCTGCTTCAATCCCAGATGAATCCACATTTTATATTTAATACCCTGAGCGCTATTATGGGGCTTTGCATTAAGGAACCCCTGAAGGCACATGAACTGCTGGGAGATTTCAGTACCTACCTGCGGGCAACACTGATGGATAATAATGGAAGGAAGAAGATTCCGGTCTGGAAGGAACTGGAGCATGTGGAGACGTATTTAAACATTAGCAGAGCCCGTTTTGGAGATCTGGTGCGGTGGGAGACGGTAATGAAATGTGATGAGGAAGCATTGATTCTGCCGTTGCTGATTGAACCCATTGTAGAAAACTGCATTGTTCACGCTTTTGTGCGGGATAAGCCGATTCTGGTGCGAACTGTCCTGACAAAAGAAAACGAAATGATCCGGGTCATGGTGGAGGATAATGGAAGCGGTATGACGGATGAAAAGATACAGGAGGTTCTGACAGGTGGGGAGAACGGCTCCTTTGGACTTTCTGTCTTAACAAAACGACTGATGATGGAGTATGGACAGTCTCTAAAGATCGAGAGCAGGGAAGGGGTGGGAACCCGTGTGGAATATTATATTCCCATTCAGAAGAGTACGGATGTGCTACTGGATCTTTAAAAATAGATAATGCAACTGGCTGGCATTTAATTGCAACTAAAGTTTGAAATTGTGTAATAAAGAGTGAAAATATTTTTGACCCTTCAGAGCGATGCTATAATGACTTTGCGGCTGTGGAAAGCGTAAAGCAATAACTTATTTGTATGATCGTGAAGGGTTCTGAAAGGACAGGCACATGAAGAAAAAAGGAAGAAACTTGATCTTTTTGGGACTTTGCGTCTTCATTATTATGAATATTGCTTTTATTTACAGGAAATGGCAGACGGTACCGATAGAACTTACCTGGTACTATGTTAGTGAAGAACAGGGCGCTCAGAGACATATTGAGTGGGTTGCAGACAGATTCAGAAGCAAATATCCGCAGATAAGGCTGAAACTGAAAAAATTGCCTTCGGGAAACGGACCGGAATTTTTAAGCAGTCTGATTGCCAGCGACAGGGCGCCGGATGTGTTCTATATCTCCGGATATTCTACAATCCGGGACTACGAGGCATCCGGACACTTGTATAATCTTAACGGACAGCCATTTCTGGAGAACCTTGACAAAGATTTCCTTGAATATGGGCAGATAAAGGGAAAACAGGTGGTTGTAACGGCGAGCTATGATGTGCTGGGAACTGTTTACAATAAAGAGATCTTCGGGCGGTATGGATTGGAAATTCCAAAAACCTACAGTGAGCTGATTGCTCTGTGTGACAAACTTCTGGATCTGGGAATTATACCTTTTGCCACAGGGTTAAAGACTGGCTGGACTGCGGAAGCATTTCTGATGAATTTTGCAGAAATTCAATGTGCGGGAAAAGATGACCAGTGGTATAGTGACAAGATGAAATTGCAGTCTCAGTTTTGCAATGATACAGAATTTAAGGATAGCTTTCGGCTCTTATATAATTTGAAGCCGTACTTTTCCGATCAATCACTGGAAACAGACTGGAATAGTGCTCTGGAACTGATGCTGGAAGGAAAAACTGCCATGATATGCGGTGGAAGCCAGGCTGTGGACGGCATCCTTGGAAAGAATCCTGATATGCAGCTTGGAATATTTGCAACACCGGTTTTAGAGGATGAAGAGGAAGCCAGAATTGTAGTTATCCCGGCAGGCGGAAATGTATTATTTAACAGCACGGATAAACGAAGGATAGAGGCAGGACTTTTGCTGATGAATGAAATATATTCGGAAGAAGCTCTGGAGCATGAAATAAAAACAGCAAACCGTTTTGTTGCATTACAGGAAACAGGTGATTCTTCGGATGCCTTGAAGGATGTAGAAAGGTATATTCAAAGCGGTCAGATATTTAACCGGGGAAACATTGAGACCTTTACAAAAGAGCACACGAATATTATCCGCAATGAACTGTTAAAATACCTGTCTTATGAAAGAGAAGACGCGGATGGTTTTGCAGAAAGCCTCGATAATGCATTCAATGCAGAAAAATAAAAAATATCAGCCATCAGTTTCAAGCTGGTGGCTGACATTTACAGTTTACAGATTTAAAAGTTCTCTGAATTTGGCAGAATAATTTCTGCTGACTACCACTTCTTCAGAACTGCCCTGCATTTTGATCATGTAGGTGCTGTTGAACATGGGGGAGACTGAATTTAGTTTATCCAGATTAATTAAGTATCCCCTGTGACATCGGAAATAATGCCGGTCTTTTAATTTCTCTTCCCAATAATTTAGTGAATTGCGAACACGATATTTTCCTTTGGCAGTGACCAGAAACACGTCATGAGCGATAACAGTAAAGAAAAGAGCATCCTTGGGATCAATCATCTGGATGTTATTGCTGTTGTATACAGGAATCTTGATTACATTATCATTCATTTCCTGCTTTGATTCTGCTTTTTCCGGGGAAAGTATGGCGGAGGATTCCGAGTGTCTGGAAGGACCTTCCATATTGCTTAAGGACAGGAGACGTTCTACTGTTTTGCGCATTTTTGAAGTTGTCACAGGCTTCAGCAGGTAGCCTACGGCATTAGCGCCGAAAGCCTCCAGTGCATACTGATCATAAGCGGTAATAAATACTAACAGACATTTTGGACAGATTTCGTTTATTTTTTCGGCAAGCTCAAACCCATTGATCAAGGGGATATTGATGTCCAGAAACACCACATCGGGCTGTGTCAGGGGCAGTGCGTCCAGAATAGCTCCCGGATCCGTAGTAGAAAGAGCTACGGAAATTTCAGGAAAGGACTTCAGTATAAATAACAGATTATCAAGTGTGGGCTGTTCGTCATCCACGAGCATTGCTTTTAGCATAATGGCGCTCCTTTGTACAAAAATGAATACAATTTAATATTAGTTTTCATTATAGCATGGGTTTTTAAAAAAGTCGATACGATTTTAGAAAGGAATACGAAACAGAATTGGAGGGACACAATGAAACGGGCTATTTTATGCGGGGATTATGAAAGAGCGGGATATCACACCATGAAGGGTGTGGATCTCCAGATCTGTGAAACATTGAGAGATGTTATGGAAATCGATGTACGCACAGACTATGACAGGCTGACAGAACAAGAACTGAATCAGTACGATATTTTGATTGACTATATTGATGGATGGATGCACACCAGAAGTGCAAAGCTGGCGGCAATGGTTATCCGTTTTGCGGCAAACGGCGGTACCGTTATGATGATTCACTGCGGCGGTTTAAAGGGTGAATTTTATGAACTAACGCAGTTGTATGGCGGAACCTTTGCAGGACATCCTCCGTATAAAACACTGGCGTATGAACCGGATACGGAAGGGGACGGAACGGAAAATCCGGTCCTGGGAGATATGAAACCGTTTTATTTGTCAGAGGAACCTTATTGTTTTGATTTAAATCCTTATGCAGATATGAATATTTTTCTGTGGTACACATTTGGAGCGCCAGACTGCAACAGTTATTGTAAACGGCCTGCAGGATGGACCCGCCGGTTTGCTAAGGGAAGGGTGATCTGTCTGGTACCAGGTCATAATGAAGTTACATTCAAAAATGAGATCTATCGGAAACTGCTTTATCGATGCGGCGTATGGGCAGCAGGTGAAGAGGTGTGATTAATGGAAAACTACAGACAGTCGGAGGAAAGTCGATGAAAAAAATATTATTGCTGACGGCGGAAAAGGATGCGGCAGAAAGAGAGAAACTTGCAGAAGCTGCCCGCCGGATATTAAAGGATGACGGTTGCTTTGATATGATTCGGGACAGCAGAGAAGTAACTTATGACAGATTGAAGGAATATAGCAGTTGTGTTTCTTTAGATGAAAAATGGAGCAGAGAGGCGGGGGTGGAAAGCGGTGCAGCGCTGATTTCTTATGTGGCCGGTGGCGGTGGATTGCTGGCAGTTCACAGCGGAATTTCTTTAAATGAGAAGTACAGCCTGCCGCATCTGACAGGAGCGGTGAAGTCCGGCAGGAATGGGAAGAAACTGCGTGTTTTCCGGCGTCATGGATCTACGGATCATGTGATTATGGATGGAATCGATACTTTTGAGACTGAGAGTGCTCCGTATTCATGGGGATTTGAGTCACAAATGCCGGGACCAAGATACTTTAGCCCTATGACACCTATGATTCTGAAGAGAAGCATTCTGTTTGAATATGAGCATAACAAAAACAGTGAGCTGGCAGGATGGACCTGCGAATATTGTCTGGGACGTGTAGTATGTATTGACGCGATTAGTGATTTTGAAGAACTTAAAAATGAGCAGATCGTAAAGATTCTGCGCAGAAGTATAGAATGGGTAAGCGAAGAAAGGGAGGGTTTACTGATATGAAAATTTTTGGTATTGGTTTCAGTGGTTACATTGGAGCAGTTGTAGCAGAGCGTTTAATGGAAGAGGGACATGAGCTGGTAGGACTTGCCAGGACGGAAGAAACAGCAGAGCTGTTTCGGGAATGGGGCATAAAACCTGTGTCTGGTTCTTTCGCAGATGCAGAAGTTGCCAGAGAGGCAGCAGTATCCTGTGACGCTACTTTTATTCTGACAGTAGGAGGATTTCTGACGACTACCAGAGGGGTTGAGGATGTATTTACAAAATGTGTAAACGGTATTATTGATTCTTATGTAGGAACAGGAAAGACGATCATCCTCATTGCAGGCATTGGCGGATGGCTGGAAAACTGCAAGGATGTGAAGCATCTGGTTATTGATGAAACTATGCCTGCAAGAGCACCTGGCGTATATGCTTTCATCCAGCCAACACAGGACAGAATCCTGGCAGGCGAAAAAGAAGGTTTCCGTGGCATAGTTGTTGCCCCTGCTGGCGTATATGGAAGAGATGGCGGATACATAGGGCTTTTGCCCAGAAGATTTGAATGCTTTCATAAGCATGGCGTGATACATGTACAGTATCCCTGCGAGGCAGTTACATCGTATGTACATGTAGACGATCTGGCAGATCTGTTTGTACTGGCTCTGAATAAGGGCAAACCGGGCGGCGTATATCTGGGCGCAAGTGATACGGTGCCTCTGCTGGAAGTAGCCCGTGCGGTAAGCCGTGCCTGCGGCTTAAAGGGAAGAGTGGAAGTGATTAGTAAGGAAAACATGGAAAAGGAAGACGGATGGGTGGCAGCAGGAGATTTTAACGCCGAGATTATGGCTTCTGGTGAAAAGACCCGTAAGGAGCTGGGCTGGTGTCCCAGGCAGCCCGGCGTGCTGGATGAGATGGAGCGCCTTGCCAGTATCCCGGATCTGGATGTGGATAATATTTATCCCTGTAAACGGAGAAAAGCTACGCTGGCAGCTATCGACTTTGGACCCAGGGAAGAAATCTGACAGAAACAAACGAGAGGAGAAGGACATATGAGCAGAGAAGTATATATTATCGGATCCGATACAACCAAATTTGGAAAATTTATGGATCTTTCCCACATTGATCTGACCAAAATGACAGTGGAAGCCTGCATTGCAGATGCAGGTGTCAGTAAGTCGGACATCCAATCGGTATTTTATGCAAACGGATTATGGGGTTATTCTCATGGACAGCACGGTATCCGGGGACATCTGGCTATGAGAGCCATGGGAATGGACGGTATTCCTGTAACAAATGTGGAAGCGGCCTGCGCGTCAGGCTCCCTGGCTCTTCATGGAGCTTATAAAGATATTTTAACAGGCCTATATGACTGTTCTCTTGCTGTGGGGGTGGAGAAAACAGTCTATGAAGATAAGAAAAAATCAATGGCGGCTTTTGGAGGTTATATTGATACGGCACATTCTGATGAAGTGTTTGCTGCCTGGGATCGCTGGAGTGAAAAATATGTGACTCTGCAGGTACCTGATGGGCTCCCGGAAAGACCGAGAAGTCCGTTCATGGATATTTATGGTTATCAGGCAAGATGGCATATGGCTCATTATGGAACAACTCAGGAGCAGCTGGCTATAGCAGCGGCCAAGAATCATTACCATTCCACTTTAAATCCCAAAGCACAATATCAATTTCCACTTACGGTGGAGGATGTACTGAATGACTATATTGTTTCCTGGCCGCTTACCCGTTCTATGTGCGCACCGATTGGAGACGGTGCAGCTTCTGCTATTGTTTGTTCCGAAACGTTCTTGAGAACACTGCCGGAAGAAATCCAGAAACGTGCGGTCCGCATTGCGGCTTCTATATTCCGCAGCGGGGAGGATAAGGATCTGAATGAAAAACCTTCCGGAATTGAAACTACTGCAAAGATGGCTTATGCAAAAGCAGGGTTGACGCCGGATCAGATTGATGTAGCTGAGGTACACGATGCAAGTATCATTGGTGAGATTATGAACCTGGAAAATCTTGGATTCTGCCAGGCCGGGGAAGGAGGCGCTTTTACAGAATCCGGTGCGACAAAGCTTGGCGGAAAGATTCCGGTAAATACATCAGGCGGCTTAATTTCCCGGGGACATCCGGTATCGGCATCCGGACTTGCAATGATCAACGAACTGGTGCTGCAGCTTCGGGGAGAGGCAGGCGCCCGTCAGGTAGATGGAGCCCAAAACGCTTTGTGCGAAAATGCAGGCGGTATGATTCTCTACGGTGAGGCGGCTTCCGCTATTACAATTTTATCAAATGAAATATAGGGAGGACATAGAAAATGAATGTAGAGGACTTAAAAACAGAAAAGTACTGGATACCTAAATATAACTATATTGATGAGGTACGCAAAGATTTTCATATGCAGGACAGGGTATTAATCCATGATGTGACACTTCGCGAAGGCGATCAGACTCCGGGTTGTGTATTTCGTGCAGAGGAAAAAATTGAACTGGCAAAGGATCTGGACTGTCTGGGCGTGGATTCGATTGAGTTGTTTTCTGTGGTTTCACCGGAAGACAGAGAAGCTCTTACCGAGCTGGCCAGACCTGGTGTGCTGAAGCATGCAAAGGTCATGTCTCTGGCCCGCGCCAAAAAATCAGACATTGACACCGCGGCAAAGTGCGGCGTTTATAAAATTAGTATCGAGGGACCCGGCAATATGTTTACAGCGAAATATATGCTGGGCGTTACGGACGAGGATCAGCTGGTTAAACAGTATACTGACGCGATTAAATATGCCAGAAGTCTCGGTCTGGTAGTCAGTACCGGTCCCTGGGACTGTATGAAATCTGATCTTAGTTTTTTAGAGAAGGTAATTAAGTCGGACGTTGAAGCAGGCGCTACAGAGATTGTGTTTGCAGATACATTTGGATTTACGCTTCCCTGGGCAGTACAGTATATGATTGGGAAATTCAGAGAATGGATTGGACCGGATATCAGACTGGATGCACATTTCCATAATGATTACGGTCTGGCTACAGCAAATTCCCTGGCAGCAGTTGCGGCTGGTGCAAATTGTATCCACTGTGCAATGAATGGACTTGGTGAACGTGTGGGAAATGCATCTCTGCCTGAAATTGCATTAAATCTGGCTTTGAATATGGGCGTTAAAACGGACATTAATCTGGAAATGCTGTATCCTCTAAGCAAAAAGATTGAAGCAATTTCCAAGGTGCCTATCGACCGCACGCAGCCTGTTATCGGAGAAGGCGTTTACGTGCTGGGTTCCGGTCTGCCTGTTGATACGATGAACAAAATGCGTCCTGATCACTGTGAACAGTATACGATGCCCTATGCGCCTTCATTGGTGGGAGGACCCGATCTGAAACTGGTATACGGAAAAGGGACCGGCACGAGTATGGTAAGAGATCTGGTGGAAAAAATGGGATATGCAGGAACGAGGGAGCAGATATCGGAAATTACTGCACAGATCAAGCATGAAGCTCATGTTATGAAGAGCCTGCTTTCCGAATTTCAGGTATGTCAATTGATAAAAAATATTTTGGAGCGTGATGCAGGAGGAAACTGAATCGTGAAATACGGAAGAATTTATGAGAAAAGGCTTAATAAATATTTTGAAGTGGCGGACAATGTTTTTGCGGCTGTTAATCCCTACAGGGGGATTAGCTGGGCAAATGCCGGATTCATCAACAAGGGAAAGGGACTGGTGTATGATACCTTTTTCGACCCACAGCATGCTTATGAAATGAAGGAAATGTATCAGGAGCTGTCAGGAAAAGAACTTCCGGGCTATGTTGTAAATTCTCACGGAAATGCAGATCATGTATTTGGAAATACTGCATTTAAGGGAAGCTGCTTCATAATGCATGAAAAATGCGAATATGAACATATGGCGGAAGATCCCGAGCTGCCGAAAAGAATCTGCCGCCTGGGTGTCGGCAGCCCGGAACTGGATGCAGGCGGACAGTACCTGGCAAGGGAATGGGTAGGCTTTGATATGACTGGCGTCGAATGGATTAAGCCTGATATTGAATTAAAGGGCGACATGGTGCTGCATCTGGATGATATGGAAATAGATATTCTGAATGTGGCCCCGGCTCACTCTGGCAGTGATCTGCTTCTCTATTTGCCAAAAGAGAAAGTACTTTTCACGGGTGATATCGTATTCAATGGATGCACGGCTTACAGTGAACAGGGTATTTTAAACTGGGTGCATGTGCTGGAACGCATTATAAGTGAGATTAGACCGGATATTGTAGTGCCTGGACATGGAAAGATTTGTACTACAGATTTTGTACAGGAGCAGAGAGATTATCTGATGAACCTGATTGAAGAGTTTAATAAGTATTATGATGATGAAATTACGCCGCTGGAGCTTGCTAAGAAAATTGATGTATCCAGATTTTTGCATTGGATTCAGCCGGAAAGAGTGTTTCCCAGCGTTCTTGCAATGGTAAAAGAGCGCAGAGGACTGCCAATGACTCCCGACTGGAATGAGATTCCAAAAGGACAAAACCTGATGAGAGAATATAACAAAGAACGGTATGGTGAAAGAATCAGACCATGGGATCCTTATTCCGTATGGGAAGAGGAGTAAGCAAAGGGCAATATAGAAGCTGTACATGCAGCAGAATGAGAGGCATATATGAAAAAAATAAATAAAAAAATTGCAGTAATCACTGGTTCCAGACGGGGGATTGGAAAGGGTGTCGCCTTTGCTCTGGGTAAGGAGGGCTATCATGTAATATTAAGCGCTACAAGAGATGAAGCGCCTGGGCTTATAAAAGAATTTGAAGAGCAGGGTATCTCCTGCGAATACATTAAATGTAATGTGACCTGCACAGAAGACAGGATAAATCTGATTAATACGGTGTGCGATACATATGGACGTCTGGATGTATTGGTAAATAATGCAGGCGTTGCGCCTTTAAATCGCTGTGATTTGCTGGAGGTAAAGGAAGAAAGCTATGACCGCGTAGTGGGCACAAATGCACGTTCTATGTTTTTTATGTGTCAGCTGGCGGCAAACAGAATGATTGCGTTTAAAGAAGCAGGGCTTGAAAATTATTCTCCCAGAATCATTAATATGTCTTCTGTTTCTGCCTATGCCGTTTCTATTAACAGAGGCGAATACTGCGTATCTAAGGCGGCTATTTCTATGACTACGAAGCTGTATGCTGCAAAGCTTGCAGAGTATGGCATTCCGGTATTTGAAGTACGTCCCGGCATGATATTAACGGATATGATGGAGGCCTCAAAAGAAAAATTCGGTAAGATGATTGAAGAGGGAATGACTCCAATCAGGCGGTTCGGGGTTCCGGAAGATATCGGGAACTGTGTAGCAGTTCTTTGCAGCGGAAAACTGGACTTTTGCGCAGGTCAGATCATTGATGCAGACGGCGGTTATCATATCAGGCAACTGTAGTGGAAATACAAAACACGAATTTTGACAAAAAGGAAGTAGAGAGAAATGGAAAAAACAGTTACAGAAATTACTGGTTCAGCCAGAGCGCCTGTTATTGTAGCATATGGAAGAACAGCTATCTGCAAAGCAAAAAAGGGATCTTTCCGGAATGAGAATCCAATTGAATTTGCCGGACAATGCCTGGCCGGGGTGATAAAGAGAGTACCTGGACTGAAGCCGGAGCAGATTGAAGAAGTTGTGGCGGGTTGTGCTTTCCCAGAGCATCTTCAGAATTACAACATAGCGAGGCAGATTACATTCCGGGCAGGGCTGCCGGATTCCACATCGTCTCTGACGGTATCCAGAATCTGCAGCTCAGGACTGCAGGCTATCTCCACTGCCGCCAACTCTATCAGAGCTGGCGAGCGGGATGTTGTGGCTGCAGGCGGCGTGGAAAGCATGACTAAGACGATCATGTATCCGAATGAAGAGGATAAGTATGATTATTTTCTCAGAACAAGACCGGAGGTTTATGATCCGCCTGCCATTACTGCCGAAAAGGTTGCAATAGAGTGCAATGTTACACGGGAATATATGGACTTCTTTTCTAAAACCAGTCACGAAATGGCGGTAAAAGCACAGGATGCAGGATGGTTTGAGGATCAGATTATTCCGGTGTCTGCTCATGATGATGAGGGCAATGAAATTCTGGTAACCATGGACGAAGGAATGCGCAGAAACGTCAGCATGGAAGCTTTAGGAACGCTGGAAGCACGGTTTATGGAAAATGGCCGCGTAACTGCCGGAAATGCATCCCAGGTAGCCGATGGTGCGGGTTTCGTAATTCTGATGAGCGCACAGAAAGCAGACGAACTGGGGATAGAACCCATTTGTGAATTTATGGGATATACAGTGGAGGGATTAGCTCCGGACCGGATGGGACTTGGTCCTGTCTATGCAGTGCCACGTCTTTTAAAACGTCTGCAGCTCTCCATTGAGGATATTGATGTGATGGAAATTAACGAAGCATTTGCGGCGCAGGCGCTTCCCTGTGTAGAAAAGCTTGGAATTTCCTGGGAAAAGGTAAATCCTATGGGAGGTGCTATTGCTTACGGGCATCCTTTGGGCGGCACCGGCGGAATTTTAACCTGTAAAGCAATCTCTTATCTAAAGAGAACCGGCGGAACATATGGTTTAATGACCATGTGCGTAGGCGGAGGAATGGGAGCAGCAGGCGTAATAAAAATGCTGCAAAATAATGAATAGATAACAAAGATGCCTGAAATAAGAAGGAAGGAGAAAGCAATGAAACCAGATACACCAATTGTTTATCGTGTAAAAAATGCACTGATGAGTATCATGCGCCGGAGCTGGGAGCAGTGCGAGGCAATGCAGGCGCTTCTGGAGCTGAAAGATTATGATACTCTGTTAACTTTTGCAAAAGAAGTATCTTATATTCAACTGCAAGATGGAAGGACACCTCTTACAAATGACTGGGAGAAGAGAACGGTGACAGATCCCCTGGCTTGCGGCGAAGCACTGCAGATGGCAGCCAGACTGTCCGGAGACAGATTGATAAAAGAGGCTTATGAGAAGCTTTTAGATTTTGCTCTTCATAGTGCACCGAGAAGTGCTGACGGAATTTTATACCATATGAATGATGCACCTCAGTTCTGGGTGGATTCCTTTTATATGTGCCCGCCCTTTTTTGTGGCGGCAGGATATTACGGAGAAGCTTTGAAACAGGTACAGGGATACTGGGATGCTCTGTACGATCCGGAAATTAAAATGCTGAACTGGATATGGGATGATGAGAAGAAAGAATACGTGCGAACGCAGCACCGCAGCATCTGCACTGGTTATGCGGCGCTGGGGCTGGTAAAGGTGGCGGTAGGACTGCCGGCAAAAATGAAAAAAGAAAAGGATGAAACCATAGAAAAAGCTAAGATTGTTATTGATTCCATTCTGAAAAATATTGACGGGGACGGGGTGATCCATGATACCATGGACGACCCGGAAAGTATTATTGGCATCAACGCAATAAGTATGGTGGCAGGTGCTATTTACCGGGCTGCCGCTGCCGGATATCTGACAGAATACGTGGAGACTGCCGAAAAGCTTCGGAAAAGCCTTCATGATAAGGTGGATCCATACGGATTTGTTTATGGCGTGTGCGGTGTGCCGGATAACAACAAAACCGGTATTTCTTCAAATGGTCAGTCCTTCTTTCTGATGATGGAAGCGGCATGGTATGACTACAGTGAAAATCCTGTCAACCGGTCGGATGCATGGTATAACAGTATATTCAGGGGCGAACAGGGAAAACGCAGTGATTATATTGATGTAATCCGCGCATAAGACATGGTCTTAATAAAGAAGGAGGAAATACATATGCCAGTCAATGGAGCACAGCTTGCGAAAATGATTGATAGCACGAATGTGGCAACGCTTGCCACAAAGCAGGAAATAGACGAAATGATTCAAGAGGCAAAAGAAAACCATGTTTTTGCTATTAACGGACCGGCAAGCTATTTTCCTTATTTGGTGGAACAGCTTAAGGGATGCGATGTGAACCCGAATTTCGGATGCTGCAGGTGGTCCGGCGCCGACCCTACTAACGTAAAAGTATTTGCTGCAAAATGGGCGATAGAGCTGGGCGCCAGGGAAATAGACATGGTTATGAACCAGAGCTATCTGGTATCCGGTCTTTATAAAGAAGCTGAGGCAGATATTCGCGCAGTAAAAGAGGCTATTGGCGGTCATGCTTTGAAAGTTATCATTGAGTGTCCTCTCCATAGCGACGAGCTTATCAAAACAGCTGCCCGGATTGTTGCAGATGCCGGCGCAGACAGTGTTAAGACCGGCTCTGGTATGGAAGGTCCCAGTACTTTGCATCATGTAGAACTGATTAAGCAGACCGTAAAAGAACAGGTGTGGATTAAAGCTGCCGGAGGCATCCGGGACCTGGAGACAGTAGACAGAATGATTGATCTTGGCGTGGCAAGATTTGGTGTGAACTATCGTTCTGCGAAAAAGCTGATCGAAGCGGCGGACAGAAGATAAACAGCAGGATGTTTAAAACAGAAAAAGAGAAAGGGGGCTGTAGCTATGCGTTACGTTTTAGCGCATGATATGGGAACATCAGGTGATAAAGCGTCTCTGGTAAATGAACATGGCGAAATTGTAGACAGAGTAATCCAGAGTTATTCTTTGCTTCACAGGCAGAGCGGGTGGGCGGAGCAGGATCCCCTTCAATGGTGGAACGCATTTTGCGAATGCAACAGGAAACTTCTTCATCAGGTATCGGCAGAGGATGTTAAGGCACTGGTTCTGACCGGGCAGATGATGTGTTGTCTGCCCCTGGATTTCAAAGGAGATGTTCTGTATCCGGCGATTACATGGGCGGACACAAGAGCAGGGGAGGAAGCTGCATGGATAGAGCGGGAAATCGGAGAGATTCTTTATTATGAAACAACCGGCATGCGCGCCGCGGCCGGATATGTGCTTCCGAAGCTTTTATGGCTGAAAAAAAACAGGCCGGAAATTTTCCATAGAACGGCTTCCGTGTTTTCACCAAAAGATTATATCACCTGGCTGTTGACGGGCAAAAAGGCTACGGATCCGGAGACGGCGGTGTATACGCATGCATACGACAGAAAAAGAAAAGAGTGGTCAAAGCTACTGCTGGATAAGGTGGGCGTGAGACAAGCTATTTTTCCCGAAGTACTGGAACCAGGAACAAGAATAGGATCAGTTTTACCGGAAATATCTTCAGAAGCAGGTCTTCCGTCTGGTCTGTCTGTTGTTATGGGAGTAGGAGACGGAGGCGCTGCAACTCTGGGTACGGGGATTTGCCGGTCCGGAGATACTTACATTAGTCTTGGAACCTCAGCCTGGGTCTGTATGATGGCAGAAGGAGAAGGTATAGATACCGGAAGGAGGGTATCTACTATCAATTATCTGGATCATTCCCGTATTTCGGGCACCATGCAGACCGGAGGCAAGGCACTTCATTGGTTAAAACAATTGCTTTCAGAAACAGGGCAGACTGAATATACAGAAATGAGCCGGATGGCGCAAAAAACAGCGCCTGGTTCTGACGGAATGTTGTTTTTGCCATATCTGGCAGGAGAACGATCGCCATATTGGGATGAAAAACTGCGGGGAGCTTTTATTGGCATGACGCTTCAAACCTCTGCCGGGCAGATGATCAGAAGTGTGATGGAAGGAGTGGCTTTCCACCTGCGGATGATCCTGGAGATTTTGTGCGAGGTGAATGGCTGTGACAGACCGGAACATATCAGGCTTGTAGGGGGAGGCGGAGCCGGGAACGCCTGGGGAGAGGTGCTGGCTAATGTTCTAAAGACACAGATTGAGATACCGGAAAATGCAGACTATGCTGGAACCGAAGGAATTTCTGTCATTGCGTTTGCTTCTCTGGGTATCTTGCCGGACATGAAAGAGGGATTAAAGAAAAACGCTCAGATTGTAGTCATAGAACCGGATGAGACATTGTCAGAAATGTATGATAAATTGTTTGGAATATTCAAGGATGCAGCGGTAGCACTTCATGAGATTAATCACAGGCTGCAGACTGTTTCCATAAAAACAGATAAGGAGCATATATGAGCAAATACAAATTTGATTATAAAACATTGAGGGACGTGCAGGACAAAGCCTCCCAATTAGGTGTTGCGCTGCCTCTGCGAGAAAAGACAGATATTTTAACAACACCCTATCAGGCGGGAAATGTAGCGCTGCCTAATCGTATGGGGATCGCGCCAATGGAAGGATTTGACGCGAATCCGGACGGAACGCCTTCAGAGTATACATCAGAAAGATACTTGAAATATGCAGGCGGCGGCGCAGGATTAATCTGGTATGAAGCGGTTTCTATTGTACAGGAAGGATGCTCCTGCCAGCATCAGCTTTATTTGACAGAAAAGAATCTGGATGCATTTAAGCGTCTGAATGATAAGATCAAGGAAGAGTCTTTACGCAAAAACGGATATGCTCCGTATCTGATTATGCAGGCAAATCACAGCGGCAGATATTCAAGACCCGGTGAAAAGGCAGCGCCGATTATCGCTTATAGGCATCCGGAGATTGAAAAACTGCGCCCGGCTGATGATAGTTGCATTGCTACAGATGATTATCTTAAGAGTCTGGAAGAAAAATTTGGAGAGGCGTCCAGATTGGGCAGAAAAGCGGGATTTGACGCTATCGATGTAAAAGCATGCCATGGATATCTTTTGGGAGAACTGGCAAGCGCTTATACCAGAAAAGGTGAATACGGTGGCAGCTTTGAAAACCGTTTCCGCCTGCTGTTCAATTCTATCCTCAGTGCGCAGCAATCGGAAACGAAAGACTATTCTGTGGTAGCGCGCATCGGTATTTACGATCAGTATGCTTATCCTTACGGGTTTGGCGTCAAAAAAGACGGAGGATTGGAGCCTGATTATGAAGAGCCAGTCAGGCTGATTGGCGACCTGCATAAAAAGCTGCACGTTCCGTTCATTAATATTACCATGGGCGATCCTCACGTACAGCCTCATGTAACAAGACCCTTTAACCGGGACGATATGTTTGACTGTCCGGAAGATCCGTTGCTTAGTGTGGCAAGAATGTACGAGGGCACAGCAGAGGTCAAAAAACGCTACCCTGAACTCGGCGTTTCTGCATCGGCACCCAGCTACCTGAGACAGTTTGCACCGAACCTGGCAGCAGGAGCTATTGAAGCAGGCGTTTGCGATCAGGTAATTTTTGGAAGACTGGCATTTGCGAATCCCGATTTTCCAAACGATATCAAAAATGAAAGAAAGGATGCGAAAAAAGCCTGTTATGCATGCAGCAAATGTACAACTCTGGGACGAACCGGCTGGTTAGCCGGCTGTGTGCTTCATCAGCAGGATCCGTATTTAAAGCGTTACAGAGAGATTATGGCAAACAAGAAATAAGCTGAGGGAAAGAAGATGAGGTTGCAGATATGAATTATGCAGAAGAGTATAGAAAGAAACTGATTACAAAGGAACAGGCGGGGGCATTGGTGAAATCTGGCGATTATGTAGATCTCTACGGATATTATTCTGCAGGCGATGTACTGGATGAAGCGCTGGCAGAGCGTGCAGGTGAACTGAAAGATGTAAAGGTTCGCTTAATGCGCAAACATAACGGAAACTGGAAGTTCCTGGAGGCAGATCCGGAAGCAAAGTCGTTTGTAAGCATGCCTATTTTTTTAGGACCCATGGAAATCCAGCAGGTGCCGCAGACCTGCCAGGCACCCATTCCCGCGCTGTTTTATGAATATGTGGAGATGTACAAAAAGGGCGATATGCGTGTTGATGTAGGTTCCAGACAGGTAACGCCTATGTCTGAGGATGGTTATTTTAACTTTTCTTCTACTACGGCTTATGGCAAGGCAATGGCAGATGCTTCCAGAATTTTTATTGCAGAAGTGAATACGAATCTTCATCCGATAAAGTATGGACATGAGGATAGGAGAATTCATATTTCGGAAGTGGATTATATCGTAGAAGGGAAAAATCCGGTGGCTGTAGAGCAGAGCGATCCGATACCTACAGCAGTGGATAAGCAGATTGCAGAGTATATATATGGTGAATTGCGGGATGGCAGCTGTCTGCAGATTGGCTATGGCAAAGTGCCTTTGGCAGTTATGTCCCTGATTGCAGAATCCGATCTGAAAGATCTGGGCATTCATACTGAACTTCTGAGCGATGCACTTATGAAACTGTATCGGGCCGGTCTTATAACGGGAAAACATAAGAATATAGACAAAGGAAAGATGGTTTATACTCTGGCGGCAGGTACGAAAGAACTGTATGATTTCGCGGCAGAGTGTCCCGATGCCTATATTGCGCCTGTAGATTATGTAAACGATCCCTATATAATCGGTCAAAACGATAATGTTGTTTCTATTAATGCATGTCTGGAATTTGATATTACCGGGCAGGTAAATGCCGAAACACTGGGTACCAGGCAAATTTCAGGAACCGGCGGACAAATGGACTTCCTGATGGGTTCTTACCGTTCCCGGGGAGGCAAATCTATTATAGCATCCCCTTCTACATATCGGAAAAAAGATGGGACGCTGGCGTCCAGAATTGTACCCGCTTTGAAGGCAGGTGCCGGTATCACGGATCCCAGGATGTGCACGCATTTAATGTGTACAGAGTATGGTATAGTAAATATCAAGGGAGCATCTATGTGGGAGCGTGCAGAGAAAACGATCAGTATCGCTCATCCGGATTTCAGAGATGAACTGATTCGTGAAGCAGATAAGTTAGGAATCTGGTGCAGAAGTAACAAAAGGTAAGTTTCCTGAGAACAGGATTTTACAACCCGGAGCCCGGTCAATATAAATGTTTTGGAAAAATTGCAGGAACCGGAAACAAATCAGACAGTATCAGCCCGGAAATTGGAAAACACTGGATTCCCGGGCTGTATTTTTTACCGCCACTTTTTATATTTATTCTTTTGCTTCTGCAGGATTTACGTGGACCATAATATGTTTGATTTTCGGGAAGCTTTGCTCAATATCATCATGTACCGCTTCGGCAATCTTATGTGCCTTCCACAGCGGATAGGAACCGTCCACAATAATTTCAATATCAACATATATTTTGTTGCCGAAAATGCGTGTCTGCAGCAGGTCAAGCCCCAGTACGTTTTCGTTTCTCAGCACGCAGTCACGAATCTGCTTTTCCGTTTCCTCATCACAGGAATGGTCGACCATTTTGTCAATAGCATCCCTGAAGATATCACAGGCAGCCTTTACGATAAATACGAAGATAACCAGGCTGGCGATGGAATCCATGACAGGAAATCCAAGTCTAGCTCCGCCGATACCGATCAGTGCGCCAATGGAAGAAAAGGCGTCGGAGCGGTGATGCCAGGCATCTGCCATCAGAGCACTGGAATCTATTTTTTTTGCGTAAAATCTGGTGTACCAGAACATCATTTCTTTTAGCACAATGGAAACAATGGCGGCAATCAGCGCAAGAATTCCGGGTGTTTCCAGATTGCTATAATCACCGCGCAGAATGTCCTGCAGAGCGCTGGCGCCGATGCCGAGACCGGTGACAAAAAGCACCATGGCGAGAATAATAGCAGCAACACATTCCAGCCGCTCGTGTCCGTAGGGATGCTCCCGGTCGGATTCCTTTGAAGCGAGCTTTATACCGATGATTACCACGATCGTGCTGAACACGTCGGATGCAGAGTGAACGGCATCGCTGATCATCGCGCTGGAATGTGCAAAAATTCCGGCGAACAGCTTAAAAATGGACAGCAGTATGTTTCCGGCAATGGTTACGGCGGATACTCTGTTAGCAGTTTTCTGAAAGTCATTTTCCAATGCGATTCTGTTTTTCTCCATATCAGTTACCTCCAAAGATAAGATAGCTCTATGGCACTAAATATATGTGGGTTTTTCTAAGAATTGCCTTTTGAATAAAAAAACACCCACGAATCAGTATGTAGTATCAACTGTCCCGTGGATGAAAGATTCCACTGTCACGCATGTGGCCCGACTCCATAACAATCGGTTACGGTCTGTTCAGTTTGTACTGTAGATTTATAGTAACAGGGCGGCCTGGCTGAGCTGTTACGATTTATATGCAGTGCAAAGAGTTATTGTAGGATAGCATGGATGCGTGGGTTTGTCAACACGTTTTGAATTAAAATTTCGTTGGCGTTTCGAGTTGTCATTTCATTAATTTGATTGACACTGCGTTGTTTTTACAGGGTGATTGTAAATCCATTTGCGTGTCTGATATTTCACACAATCTTCACATCTCAAAAGATTGACATTCAATAACATATTATATATAATTAGTCTTATAAAAAAGGAGGGAACATATGGAGGCAATTTATTTAATTCCTTTTCAGGCGGCGGCAGTTCTCTGCGACATATATCAGAGAAAAATCCCGAACACTCTGATTACGGCGGGACTGATTACAGGTGCGGCATATCAGTGGAGCGCCAAAGGTCCGCCGGGAATACTTTCATTTGCGTGCGGAGCGCTGCTGCCCCTGCTGATTCTTGGTATCCTGCATTATTTCCGGATGCTGGGAGCGGGGGATATAAAACTTCTTATGATGTCGGGCGGATTTTTCGGCGCGGCAGGAAGTCTGAAATGTATCTGCTTATCTTTTCTTGCTGCCGGAGCTCTATCTCTGGCAGTGCTTGTCAAACACCGCATTCTCTGGCGGCGTCTGCAATATTTTGTCCAATATATTATAAATTACCGGCAGAGCGGGAAATGGACTCCCTATATCCGGGAACAGGAGGATCCGGCATATCTTTATTTTTCCATTCCGGTGCTCCTTGGAAGCCTGCCGCTGACAGGAGGGTTTTTGTGAAAAAACAGAAGTTTGCAATTTTGGATATGGAAGAAACGTATGCGTACAATTTGATGGAATATCTGTCGGAACGGCAGAGTGTGCCCTTTGAGACAATGGTATTCGGCAGTGTGGAGAGCCTGCGGGCGTATACGCAGCAGAGTACGCTGGATCTGCTGCTTGTCTCTGCCAAAATGATGTGTGAGGATATCCGGAAGATGGATATTCGCCGAATTATGGTGCTTTCAGAGGGGGAGGCATCAGGAGGATATGGAGACTGCCCGGCAGTATACAAATACCAGTCATCAGAGAGTCTGGTCGCCGAGGTGATGAGCTATTATGCCCGTCAGGAAATCCTGCCGCAGCCGGAGATTTCCCTGAAGCGTCAGGTGCGTATCTGCGGGGTGTATTCCCCGGTCAGCCGATGCGGTAAGACCTGTTTCGCACTGACACTTGGGCAGATACTGGCGCGCCGTCAGCTGGTGCTTTACATCAATCTGGAGGATTACTCCGGCTTTGCTTCTCTGCTGGAGAGGCAGACAGCCTCGGATATCTCAGATGTTATGTATTTTCTGCGCCAGAATCGCGGAAACGTGATTCTGAAGCTGAATTCTGCCACACAGAAGCTTGGCGGTATGGACTATCTGCCGCCTGCGCCCTGTTCGCAGGATCTGCGGGAGGTCAGCCTGACAGAGTGGATACAACTTCTGAATGAACTGGTTTCGTTCAGCAGCTATGAGACTATTATTCTGGATATCGGGCAGCCTCTCGGCGAGGTGTTTTCGCTGCTCTCGCAGTGCAGTGTTATTTATATGCCGGTCTGTGATGATATTGTGTCCAGAGCAAAGATTGCGCAGTATGAAAATCTGCTCCGGGAAATGGATTATGAGGAAATTCTGGAAAAGTCACAAAAAATGGTACTGCCGTTTTGTACGCCGATGATGCAGGGAGAATATTTTCTGGAGCAGCTCGTGGACGGGCCTATGGGCGATTTTGTGCAGAAATTGTTAGAGAGGAAGTTGTCAGGACAGGAGGATATATATGGACCGGGAACAGGAGGAATTTAAGGAGCTGCATGGCAGGCTGATGGAGCTTCTGGATACCGGGCGCGATATCAGTGATGAGGAAATTTATGAGCAGATTGACCGGCTGCTGTTACAAAAAAGTGACGGACCGTACCGGAGCCTGCGCAGAAGAGATGCTCTGCGTATGGAGCTGTTTAATTCCGTGCGGAAGCTGGACATCCTGCAGGAACTGGTGGACAATGACCAGGTGACGGAGGTCATGGTAAATGGTCTGGACGGCATTTTTATTGAGCGGGCAGGGCGGGTACAAAAATGGGATAAAGGTTTTTCCTCGCAGGAAAAGATAGAGGATCTGGTGCAGACGATCGCGGGCAGGAGCAACCGCATCGTGAATGCGACGGTGCCGATCGTGGATGCCCGGCTGGAAAATGGGGCGCGTGTAAACATGGTGCTTCCGCCAATTGCCCTGAATGGTCCGATCATTACCATCCGCCAGTTTCCGAAGAGACCGATCACGATGCAGCAGCTCGTTGCCTGGGGTGCCGTCACGGAGGAGGCTGTACAGTTTCTGCGCAGACTGGTGATGTCCGGATACAATATTTTCATCAGCGGTGGGACCGGCTCCGGCAAAACCACGTTTTTAAATGCACTGTCTGATTTTATCCCAAAGGATGAGCGCATTATCACCATTGAAGACAATGCGGAGCTTCAGATCCGCGGCGTAGCCAACCTCGTGCGGCTGGAGGCACGCCGGGAAAATACCCAGGGAGAGCACGCAATCACCATCCGTGATCTTATCCGCGCGAGTTTGAGGATGCGGCCTGACAGAGTTATAGTTGGAGAAGTGCGCGGTGAGGAAACCATCGATATGATACAGGCGATGAACAACGGCCACGATGGCAGCCTTTCTACCGGACATGGCAACAGCCCGCGCGATATGCTTGCGCGTCTGGAGACTATGGTACTGATGGGGATCGAGCTGCCCGTCTCCGCTGTCCGGCGGCAGATTGCCTCCGGACTGGACATCATGGTGCATCTTGGAAGAATGCGGGACAAAAGCAGGAAAGTACTGGAAATTATTGAGATTACCGGCTACCGTTATGAAACTGAGGAAATTCTCACGAATACGCTGTTTGAATTTGAGGAAGGCAGAAAGCAGGCTGATAAGCTGGAGGGCAGCCTGGTGAAAAAGGGTGAGCTTCAGCAGCGGAAAAAGCTGGAAAGGGCGGGATTTTGTTAAATGGACTACCGGGAATACAAATTTTCCAGAAAAGAGCTTGCGGAGAATCTGGGCATGTTTTTGCTGTTTGCGGCAACTATCAGCTATCTGTTTTACCGCTCTTTGATTGCTTTTGCACTTTGCCTTCCGCTGTTTAGGGTCTTTATGAAAATCCGCCGGGAGAGCTGTATCAAAAAAAGGCAGCGGGAGCTTTCTGCTCAGTTTCTGGCAGGAATGCAGTCTGTCTCCGTGGCGCTCTCGGCGGGCTGTTCAGTAGAAAATGCCTTTGGGGAGGCGCTGCGGGAGCTTGGGCAGTTATACGATGAGGATGCCATGATTATCAGGGAATTTCGTTATATTGTTGTGCAGCTCGGGATGAATCGCAGCCTGGAGCAGCTGCTGGGCAGTCTTGCGCTGCGCAGCGGCATCGAAGATATACAGAATTTTGCTGATATTTTCTCGGCGGCAAAGCGGACTGGCGGGAATCTGATCGCTATTATACGCAATACTGTCCAGTGCATTTCACAGAAGGAAGAGACGCGGCGTGAGATCAGTACTTGTCTGTCAGCAAAGCGGCTGGAGCAAAACATTATGAGTATCGTGCCCTGTATGATTCTGATTTATGTACAGATGGTTTCGCCGGGTTTTTTAGATGTCATGTATCACAATCCGGCCGGAATTTTCATTATGAGCGTCTGTCTGCTGGTCTATTTTCTGGCATGGCTCTGGGGCAGAAAGATTGTGAGCATAGAGGTGTAGAGGAATGGTGTTATGATAATATGCTTTATGATATTGATTGGACTGGCGGCGCTTCTGTGCCTTTCAGCGGGCACCTGCCTGACGGAAGAGATTTCCCCGCCGAAAGGACAGGCTGCTTTTTATAAGGCAGCGCATTATCTGCTGAAACTGAACCATAAAAAGAACAGACAGGGAGTGTTTGAGACAGAGCGCCTCGCCCGGGTACTGCTGGTTGTTTTTCTGGGGAGCGGTCTGAGCCTGCTCCTGCAGGCGGCAATGGCGGGACAATCCATCTTAAAGGACGGCTATGAGCTTCCCAGACCGACAGACGGGCAGGATGCCTATTCCTGGGAGCTGCAGGCCCAGATCGGCGAAAGCGCCCAGACTGAACAGCTGGAAGTTGTAGTAAATAAACGACGCTACACGGAAGAAGAAAAACAGGGACTGCTGGAGGAGGCAATCCGCGAAATTGACAGTATCATTTTAGGAGATAATATCTCTGCCGATGAAGTGCGCGGACGTGTTGTCCTGCCGGTTTCTGTTATGGACGGTGATGTCAGCGTCCAGTGGATACAGGAGCCGGCGGATTTGCTGGATCCTGACGGAAATATAACGGAAGAGCTGCCAATGGAGGGTGCGCTGCTGCAATTGAAGGCGCTTCTTGATTGTGACGGACGGGCTGCCATTTACGAATGCGCATTGCATCTGTATCCGCCGCTGTATAGTGAGGAAGAAAAGCTCCGGCATGCGCTTTGCAGCGAGGTGGAAAGAGCGGATGAAGAGAGTGCCGCGGAGGCGACACTGCGGCTGCCCGACGAACTGGATGGAAACCGGATCATCTGGGAAGCAAAGGAAACAGATACCGCTGCAATCTGCCTGGTGCTTACCTTTCTGGCTGCAGTCTGTGCCTGGATCGCAAAGAACCAGGAACGGCAGAAGGCGGAAGAGCAGCGCCGCCGTCAGTTGCTGATGGATTATCCAGATCTGCTTTTTAAACTGAGCATGCTGTTAAATGCCGGGCTCACAATGCAGAATGCATTTTTTAAAATAGCGCTTGAGTACCGGAATCGTGAAACGCAGGAGATCCGTTTTGCATATGAAGAAATGCTTACCTCCTACTATGAAATGCAGAGCGGAGTGCCGGAGGCGCGTTCCTACGAAAATTTTGGCAGGCGCTGCGGCGTTGGCAGTTATAACAAGCTTGGCACCATGCTCTCTGCAAACCTTCAGAAGGGCTCGCAGGGACTTGCAAAGCTTTTGCAGGAGGAAGCCGCATTCTCTATGGAAGAGCGCAGCCAGATGACGCGTAAGCTCGGCGAAGAGGCAGGCACCAGGCTGGTGCTGCCAATGATATTGATGCTTCTGGTAGTGCTGGTGATACTGATGGCACCGGCAGTAATGTCATTTTAGACGGATACAGATGACGGGCGGTATCATGGCATCTGATTTGCTGATGGCGTTCCTTTCAGTCTTTGACTGCTGCCCTTGCCTTTGTGCTGTCGCGGATGATCAGATGCGGCTCAAAGGTAATGGTGCGCTTTTCAACGCCCGGATGTGCAATTTCCTGAAGCGCCTGCCGGGCAGCCTCCTGCCCGATTTCATAGGCGGGCTGGTTGACAGTAGTCAGGGGAACGGCAAGCATGCCGGAAAAATCAATATTATCAAATCCGACAATGGAAATATCGTCGGGGATGGAAATGGAATGTTTCTTTAATGTCTGGCAGGCACCCATGGCCATAACATCATTGAAGGAGAAAATGGCAGTAGCCTTCGTAGACTGAAGAATTTCTTCGGCAGCTTTTGCGCCGCCTTCCTGACGGTAGTTCCCGCAGAACATATATTTTTCTGGAAGGGGGAGACCGGCTTCTTTCATGGCAAGCCGATAGCCTTCCAGACGCTCAAGTGTTACCGTGGAATGCTTCGGTCCGGTGATGCAGGCAATGTCAGTATGTCCGTAGTTGATTAAATGTTTTACCGCAATATAAGCGCCCTTTCTGTTATTGAGCTGTACAGCACTGCAGTTCAGTTCCGGATAATAGTGGTCAACGGTAATCACAGGCACCGAGACGCTGCGGATAAGATCCGAATAAAGAGAGAGATTTTTAGGACTAAGGGATGCTGCTGTAAGAATAATTGCATCCACGCCGCGGGATTTTAAAACATTGATGCCGCGCACAAGCTTCCCGGCATCAAAATCCGTGTTAAGAAGGATAATGTTTTTATTATGGCTGTTCATTTCGGCATCAATACCGAGCGCGAGGTTGGAATAAAAATGATTGCTGATATCCGGTATGATAAGCCCGACTGTGTTGGTCTGCTGCTTCACAAGCCCAACAGCGAGCTGGTTTGGATAATAATTCATTTCCTCCGCAGTTTTTAAAATCAGATCACGGGTATTTTCAGATACACGGCATGGTTTTTTGTTTAACACAAGAGAGACTGTAGTGACGGAAAGGTTTGTTTTTCTGGCAATATCTTTTAATGTTACGGACATGACAAAATCCTCCAAATTTAGCGTTTTCATAATTAATTCTAGCATCTGGGGAATAAAATTTCAAGATAAAACGTTAAAACCAAAAACAGGTAATATGCTACAAAAAACGCATAATAATATTGTGTAAGATTAACAAAAAGACTGTTAAACAGAAGAAAAAGTGAAAAAAGTTGTTGACAATTCACAATCCAGAGAATATAATCAGTATATCAAACATGATAAAACGTTTTATCAAAAAGGAGGACGAAAGATGAAAAAGAAAATGGTTTCAATGGTAGTGGCAGCGGCAATGATAACAGCATCCGCATCTTCTGCGATGGTACAGGCAGAGGCTTCTGAAAAGGTAACGATTTCTATTTTGTGCGATCTGGAGAGGGCAAATGTCGGTACCGGCGGTCTTGACACAGGTTTTTATGCCGCACTTGATGAATGGACGGAGGCACATCCGGAAGTGGAGATCAGCCTGGAAAGTATGAATCAGACGGATTATCAGACTAAGATTACTTCTCTGGGAGCTGCAAATGATATGCCGGATCTCTTTATGCTGAAGGGCTCCTGGACGAAAAACTTTGTAGAAAATGGCTGGATAAAGGATATTACCGATAATCTTGATGCTGATCCGGAATGGAAGGACGGCTATATTGCAGGCGGGTTTGATTCTGCAACCTACGATGGAAGAATCTATGGCGTGCCGCGTGAGAGTCTTGCGACCGGACTGGTTTTCTATAATTCTGATATGTGGGCGGAAATTGGCTATGAAGAGTTCCCATCTACCTGGACAGAACTTCTGGATGCGGTAGAGAAATTTAAGGAAGCCGGTATTGTGCCGTTTGTAATGGGAAATAAGGCAAACTGGCCGGCAGAGTCCTGCTGGCTGAGCACCCTGGGTGACCGCTTTACCGGATCTGAATGGACACATTCCATTATTAACGGAGAGGGCGCTGCATTTACAGATGAAGAATTTGTGGCTGCGCTTACCTGTTTCCAGGAACTGGCAGAGGCAGGTGCATTTAATGAAGATATCAATTCTCTGGACGATGTCGAGCAGAATACCGTATATTTTAATAAGACGGCAGCCGCAATTGTAAATGGTACATGGTTCTTTGCAACCGTTGATTCCTCAGCTCCGGATGATGTAAAGGCAGCTACAAAGCTTGCGCTTCTTCCGTCTGTAGAGGGCGGAGCAGATGCCAACACCGTATCCGGCGGCCCGGCATGGTTCTTCTCAGTGAGCAACAATGAAATGGATGAGACAAAAACGGAGCTTGTTATGGATCTTTTAAAATATGTCAGCGATGAACATCAGGCAGACGTTTCAGCCTCTACCGGTATTATTACTGCATGGGCAAATCCGACTTACGATGATTCTAATGTACCGGCACTTTTTAACGATTACAACGAGCTGATGAAGACGACCACTGTTGTTCCGATTTATGATGCGACAATGGATGCAGCATTGATTGAAACAATGAATACCGGATTACAGTCACTTCTGATCGGGGAAATTACACCGGAGGAACTGGCAGAAAATATTCAGTTTGAGTATGAGATGGCACAGTAAAGGATAACTTCATGTTCAGATGCTCCCGGACATTTAGGACAATCCGGGACATCTGAAGCAGAAGTGGAATGGACAGAATAATGGCTGACTGACGGGTTTTAAAACGGTCAGCCATTTCTATACGGAGGTGTTGATGTGAAAAAAATCGCAGACAGACGTGGAACCAGACTGGCAATCTTTCTGTGTCTGCTTCCGGCGCTTGCTATATATACATATGTGGTAATTGTTCCGATTATTGGTGCGTTCCGTTACAGCCTGTTTAACTGGTCCGGCGGTCCGAATATGAAATATATCGGTTTGAAAAATTATCAGATGCTTCTGAAGGATAAGAACTTCTGGGCGGCATTCTTAAATAATTTAAAGATAACGATACTCTGCGTTTTTGGGCAGATTGGCATTGCCTTTATCTTTTCCGCAATGCTGTCCTCACGGTTCATAAAGTTAAAAAAATTGCACAGGGTAGTAGCCTATTTTCCGTCGACAATCTCTGCAGTAGTAGTTGGTTTTGCATGGTCTTTTATTTTCAATTATGACTATGGGCTGATTAATGTTATACTTCGCGCGGTGGGATTGAATGACTGGGCGCAGGCCTGGCTCAATAATCCGGATACAATCATCGGGGTGGTCTGTATCCCTCTGATCTGGCAGTACATCGGATACTATATGGTTATTATCATGGCGGCAATGAGTTCAATCGACCCGTCTATCTATGAGATGGCGGAGCTTGATGGTGCAAGCGGAGTACAGAGAGCATTGAAAATAACGCTTCCGCTTATTAAAAATTCAATCGGCGTAGCAGTGATGTTGTGTATTGCCGGGAACA
This sequence comes from Lachnospiraceae bacterium UBA7225, assembly GCA_002473385.1. Lineage (GTDB taxonomy): Bacteria > Bacillota > Clostridia > Lachnospirales > Lachnospiraceae > Marvinbryantia. The sequence goes on along the minus strand of DKTR01000039.1, from coordinate 78,620 downwards.
TGAAAATCTTTGATCACATTTATGTAATGACAAATGGCGGACCGGGAACAAGCTCTATGGTAATGGCTTTGCAGGTATATAAGACCACTTTTGTGAAAAACCAGTTTGGCTACGCAAGCGCAATGTCTATCGGCATTCTGATTTTGAGCCTTGCGATTGTCGGAGGCAGCCGTGTTTTGATTAACCGTCCGTGGAGAAAGGAGAGGGATTTCTGATGATAGGTAAAAAAATATTAAGAGTTATCTGTAATTTGATTTTTATAATTTTTTCTTTTACCTGTGTATTCCCGATCGTCTGGATATTTTATTCTTCTTTCAAGACACAGGCAGAGTTTATGCAGAGCTCCGTTGCGCTGCCGAAGGCACTTGATTTTTCAAACTATATCAATGTATTTACTTCTACATCCATGCCGAAATATATGCTGAACAGCGCAAGAAATACCCTGCTGTCAGTGGCTGTTATAATTATTGTTGCATTCCTTGCGGGTTATGTGCTGTCCCGGTATAAGTTCCGCGGAAGAGCGGCGATTTACAATTATTTTATCATGGGTATGCTGATTCCGATACATGCGCTTCTGGTGCCAATGTATGTTCAGCTAAATGAGATGGGGCTGACAAATCACTGGTATACTCTGCTGATACCATATATTGGCTTCGGACTGCCGATTTCGATTATGCTGATTGAAAGTTATATTTCTTCGATTCCGGGTGAATTGGAGGAAGCAGCGGCGATTGATGGCTGCAGCTTTGCAAGAACACTTTTTCAGATTGTATTTCCGCTTGCCTCACCAATCCTGGCGACAGTTGCGATTATTCAGTTTTTTGCGGTGTGGAATGAGTTTACCTTTGCTTTGATTCTTGTCAACAATGACAATCTGCGGACAGTGCCGGTAGGGCTGACAATGTTTAAGGGGGCATATACCGTCGATTATCCGAGAATGATGACGGGAATTATAGTGACGATGCTTCCGGTTATGATTTTGTATTTTATTTTCAGTAAGCGTATTATCGAAGGAATGGTTGCCGGTGCAGTGAAAGGCTAGAAAATAAGAAAAAATTGCCGGTGCTGCAAAGAGCCGGAGAATGGAGGAAAAGATGGTAAATTTAAATGGTGGATGGCAGCTTCATGAGAGCCGTCTGGATGTAGACAAAAACCAGTGGGCATCTGTGCTTGCGTTGAAGGAAGGATGGTATGACTGCAGCCTCCCGGCAGATGTCAGAATGCCTCTTCTGGAGAATAATATAATTAAGGAGCCGCTGAAAGCGGATTATAGCTTTGAATCGGAATGGATTGAAAAGAGAGCCTGGTGGTTTAAAAAAGAATTTGACAGTTCAGAGGTGGATTTTAACGATGACATCATCCAGCTTGTTCTGGAGGGACTGGATTCCAGGGCAGATATTTTTATCAACGGAAATTACATCGGGACACATTTCAGCGTACATTATCCGTTCGTATACGATGTCAAAGGATTGCTTATAGAGGGAACCAATACGCTTCTTGTACGGGTAACGACCGGTCTGGAAGAAGTAACAGAGAAGGATCTGGCAGAACTGAACTATGCTGTCTGCACAGAGTATGATAACGGCGGAAAATATCGCAGTGATAAAAGACGCGCATTTGTCAGAAGACCGCAGTACACGGTAGGATGGGACTGGGGTCCGAAGGTTGTGAGCTGCGGAATCACAGGTGGTGCAAGATTGGAAGGACACAGGCAGATTGCCTTTCGGGAGGTATATGTTCAGACGATGGAGGCTGCAGAGACAGCAAAGCTGAAAATCATGCTGAATATTGAGAATCTTGGCTTTATCAGTTCCAGAACAGGCGCCTATAAGATCCGTATTTCTTATGAAGGGAAGACCGTTTTCGAAAAGAACTGCAGCGGAGTGCTTCTGACATCCGGCTACAACTATATAGAGGAAGAGGCTGTAATTGAACATGCGCAGCTCTGGTGGCCGAATGGGTATGGCAGCCAGCCGCTATACGACGTGGAAGTGGAGGCTTCCTGCAATGGAGCAGTGGAGCACTGGCGGAAGATGCGTTACGGTATCCGTACAATCCGTATAGACACCTCTGTGATCAGCGGAGAGGACAGGAAATTTGAATTTCTTGTAAATGGGAAAAGGGTATTCTGTAAAGGCGGAAACTGGATACCAAACGATTTTATCTACGCACGTGTAACGGATGAGAAGTATCGTGTACTGATTGACGAGGCTATTGAGGCGAATTTTAATATGCTGCGTATCTGGGGCGGCGGTTTGTATGAGCGGGATTTATTTTATGAGCTTTGTGATGAAAAGGGTATTATGCTGTGGCATGATTTTATGTTTGCCTGTGCAACACTTCCGGATCACCGGCAGCAGTTCCGCGAAGAAATACGCAGAGAATTTGACTATCAGACAAAGAGGCTGAGAAATCATTGCAGTCTTGCTCTGTTCTGCGGTTCCAATGAGGTTCACTGGCTGTTTAATCATATTGATAATCCGAGGTGGGGGATTGAGTTCTCCTACGAACATTCCTACGGAATGTCACTCATGAATTTACTGGCAAAAGAGATTATGCATGCAAACTGTCCATCAGTTGCATACTGGAACAGCTCGCCATACGGCGGGGAGCTTCCAAATGATGATACTCTTGGTGATATTCATCATTGGCAGTGCGCCTTTATGAGCAAGAACATGGAGGATCGTATAGAAGCAAAGGATTATGACAAAATTGCGGCGAAATTTGTATCAGAATACGGATATGTAGGACCATGCTGCCGGGAGACCATAGAAGAGTATATGGACGGCCAGCCTCTGGATCGCAGCAGCAAGCTCTGGTGGTGGCATAGCAATGTCTTCGAGAAAGGAACCGTGCATACCGCAATTGAGAAAAACTACGTGGATCATGCTGATGAACTGAGTCTGGACGATTATATCACTTATGGCGGACTGGTTCATGGACTGATGTATGGCTATTCTCTGGAATCTATGAAATTTAAGGAGCATTGTTACGGTGGGCTGATCTGGATGTACAACGATGCGTGGGGAGAGGTCGGCTGGACGATTATTGACTATTATCTGAGAAGGAAGATTCCGTTCTATGCAGTGAAAAGAAGTCTTGCACACCGTAAGTTTGCAATGCGCGTGGTGGATGGAGAAGTAGTTCTGCAGGGTGTGAACGATCTGCCGGAGGCGCTGGATGTGACAGGACGTTTTGGCTGGGTTTCCTTTGACGGAAAAGAGCAGGAACTGCGTAATGTATCCTTCCATATTGAGGCAGGAGAAAGAACATATCTTCTTCGGGAAAAGCTGCCGCAGAAAGATTTTGAAAAAGGAACGATGGTTCTTTATGTTGATGCGCCGGAAATTGCAAATGCGTGGCTGCGCATGGATGACATGAGAAAGCTGTCTGTTCCAAAAGCAAATGTGATATGTGTGGAGGACCGGCAGGAAGGAGAAGACCGTATTGTGAAGGTTGCCTGCGATACGTTTGCCCATGCGGTGCATGTGGACGGAAACTGGAAGTGTTCCGATAATTATTTTGATCTGCTTCCGGGAGAGGAAAAAACATTTATTGTGAGAGATGCCGGGGATAGTATGCTGACAATTTCAGCAGTAAACTGGCAGGAAATGTGATAGCGTCTGAAAAATCAGCTGCTTATTAAGCGACTGTAAACAGTAACATTTGAGAAGAAGAGGGACGACATGAAACGATCAGAAATAAATGCAGCAATTCTTTATGTAATGAAGGCATTGCGGGAAAACAAATTCCCGCTGCCCCCATTCGCTTACTATACGCCGGAATATTGGCGGACAGTAGATGAGAGTGAAGCGGAAATTGCGGATAATATGCTTGGATGGGACGTTACAGATTTTGGTTATGGAGACTTTGAAAAGATTGGTCTTTCTGTGTTTACATTCCGGAATGGAAATTATCATTTTCCGGAAAAATATCCGAAAAACTATGCAGAAAAGATTCTCTTTGTCAAAGATGGGCAGATTCTTCCGTTCCATTATCACTGGTATAAGCGGGAGGACATCATTAACCGTGGAGGCGGTGATCTGGAAATTACGGTATATAATTGTACGGAAGAGGATTTTGCCGATGTGAAGGGCGGCAGAGCGAATGTGCCGGGAAAATTTGCTGATACAGAGGTGCATACCGTAATAGACGGAAAGAAGGTAACGGTTCCGGCAGGCGGAAAAATTATCTTAAAGCCGGGACAATCTGTTTCCATCGCACCGGGGCTGTATCATCAGTGGCAGGGAATTCCCGGCACAGGCGATGTGATTTTATTCGAGGTATCTGCTACGAATGACGACAATCTTGATAACCGCTTTTATACAAACGGCAAGCGGATTCCGGATGTGACGGAGGATGAAGAGCCGGAATATTTAATGTTTGCTGATTATAAGAAGTATTATAATCCTGATGCGCTCCGGATAAATGGAGCGGCCTCAGAAGCTTAATTGCGGGTTTTCCCCTTGTATAAAGCTTCCTTCTTTGTTAAAATAAGAGAAATGAAATGGGAAAGAAGGGAATGCTTTTGGGAAAAAAACTGGATCTGATTCACGGGAATCCGGGAAAATCCCTGTTTTTGTTTGTATTACCCATGATTATCGGAAATCTGTTTCAGCAGTTTTACAACATGGCAGATTCGATAATCGTGGGTAATTATGTTGGAGAGGATGCGTTGGCGGCAGTAGGGGCATCGTATTCCTTTACTACAGTATTTATTATGATCGCAATCGGCGGAGGTATTGGGGCATCGGTGCTGGCAAGCCAGTATCTTGGCGCCGGGAAATACCAAGAAATGAAAACGGCAATCTATACGTTTCTGATTACTTTTGGTGCGTTCAGCGTTTTGATGGCACTTTTTGGGTTCTTCTGTAATCCGTATATTCTCCGGGCGCTGGGCACACCGGAAAATATATATGATGATGCGGTACTTTACCTTCAGATTTATTTTGCCGGTCTGCCGTTCATGTTTATGTATAATGTACTTTCGGCGGATTTTAATGCGCTTGGGCGTTCAAATATTCCGCTGGCTCTGTTGATTTTTTCATCTCTTTTAAACATTGCTCTGGATATCTGGATGGTCAGTGGGTTTCATCTGGGAGTTGCAGGGGTAGCAATTGCTACAGTGATCGCACAGGGTGTTTCATGTGTAATTTCATTTATCATTTTGATGCGTCTGCTGAAGAATTATCGCTCTGCTGCCCGCCCGAAAGCTTTTGATACCAGGATGTTTTCTGGCGGCGTAAAAATTGCGGTCCCTTCGATTGTGCAGCAGTCTATTGTAAGTATTGGAATGCTGCTTACACAGTCAGCGGTAAATCAGTTCGGTTCCTCTGCGCTTGCAGGGTATTCTGCCGGAATGCGTCTGGAATCTCTGTGTATTGTGCCGATGATTGCTACCGGAAATGCGATGTCAAACTTTGCAGCGCAGAACCTGGGGGCAAAGCAGCATAAGAGAGTTGTGGAGGGATATCACGCGGCGGCAAAAATTGTGATTTCTTTTGGCGCGGCGCTGATTATCATTTCACAGCTTTTTTACCGGCCGATTGTTTCGGTGTTTGTAAAAGAAAGTGTGTCGCCGGTCGCGTTCTCTACGGGAGCGAATTATTTTCGTTTTGTTGGCTGGTTTTTCTCATTTTTAGGAATGAAAGCAATCACGGATGGCATTCTTCGCGCTTCCGGGGATGTGAAGGTATATATGGCGGCGAATCTGATTAATCTTGGTATCCGTGTGACAGTGGCGCAGCTCGGATCCCCGATTTTCGGAATTGAGGTGATCTGGTACGCTGTTCCGATGGGGTGGCTTGTCAATTATCTGATTTCATACTTCCGATATCGCACGGGAAAATGGAAGAAGAAAAACTTGATTGACGGTGCGGCGTAAAATGAAGGCATAATGTGTGAAGTACCAGCAGACCTATGGTGCGGCAGAAAGATGAGGGATGAGCGATGAATAAAGAAAATTATGTGCGGGGAATGCTGATGATTATTTTATCAGCATTCTGTTTTGCGTGTATGAGCATATGTGTGCGGTTATCCGGGGACCTGCCTTTTGTTCAAAAAAGTTTTTTCCGTAATCTGGTGGCGGCAGTATTTGCGGGGATTGTAATCGTAAGAAATCATACATCGTTAAAGGTTGAGCGGGAGTTCTGTCTTCCTCTGGCAGTTCGCTGCGTGTTTGGTACACTGGGAATTCTCTGCAATTTTTATGCTGTGGATCATTTAATGGTGGCAGATGCCTCTATTTTAAATAAACTGTCCCCGTTTTTTGCGATTTTATTTTCGTATCTTCTGCTGAAGGAAAAAATTACTCATATTCAGGCAGCGTGTGTGACACTTGCATTTGTGGGATGTCTGTTTGTTGTAAAACCTGGATTTCAGAATGCCGCATTTATTCCGGCGTTAATAGGAGTATGCGGCGGTTTTGGTGCCGGAGTTGCCTATACTATGGTGAGAAAGCTCGGTACACAGGGGGTCAGGGGACCTGTAATCGTGTTTTATTTCTCACTGTTTTCCTGCCTGGTTGTTATTCCGTGGATGATGGCAAATTTTGTGCCTATGCATGTAATACAGGTTGGAACACTTTTGCTGGCCGGATTATTTGCCGCGGGCGGTCAGTTTTCTGTCACGGCGGCTTACACCTATGCACCGGCGCGGAAAATTTCTATTTACGATTACTCTCAGATTATTTTTGCGACTATTCTGGGTTTCTTAATATTTGGAGAAATTCCGGATGCATATAGCTTTGTCGGATATGGGCTTATTATAGCTGCCTCCTTCTTCATGTATCTGTATAACCGGAAGCAGCATAATAAGCAGCTTAATTGAACTGTGAACGGTGCAGACAGTAATCAGATATTTGCCGTATGGTCGGGGGTTAGCATATTCCAACCTGGTACCGTACCCGTGCAAATGCAATTTCATCGCCAGGCTGAATTTTTACTGGTTCCTTTATGGCGAGCCGCTGCCCGTTCAGAAAGGTACCATTAGTCGAGTTCATGTCGCAGAGATAGTAGTCTTTTCCATAACGCTGGATTTTGGCATGAATACGACTGACGGAGGAATGCTCCAGTACAATGTCAGACTGCGAAGACAGTTTTCCGATGATGTAGCAGTCGTTCTCCAGAATGATACTGTCTTTCTGGCGCGGGTTCGTGCTGACAAGAACAAGATGCGGCTCATAATCTCCATTCTCTTCGTAAAGAACACTGGTGTCACCGAAGCGGTGGTCCTTTTCGGCTTCTGTCTGAAAGAAAGAAGATGTGTCGTAACGGGCATCTGTGTCATATTTTAAAGTCATATCGTATTCAGAACCGTATTCATGAGAGGAAACGGCTCTGAACCTGGACGCAGGATCATGAGAGGAAGCGGTTCTGAATTTGGATGCAGGTTCATATGGGGAGGCATCCCTGTATTGGGATGCGGACTCTTGCGGAGGAGCAGTTCCGTATCCGGATGCTGTGGCATATGTATGAGCGGCATTATATACGGGATGCCCGGAAACGCAGGACGCTTCTTCATAATATGGTTCTTCTTGAAAATCCTCCATTGCCTTTGCCAGTGCTTTGTCTTCTTGTTTTTCTGCCTTTTTATTCTTTTTCCCTTCCAGAGAAAGGCCATAGGCCAAAAATCCGACCAGCAGGAAAATAATTCCGCCGATCTGGGTGGTGTTGAGCTTCCAGAGCCACATAGCGATCAGTGCAAGGAAAATGGCAAAACCGAAGCAGACAATGAGAAAAATGCGACCGGAGGTTTTTGATTTTTCTGAAGGTTTCTTTTCCGGTTCTTTTTTATTGTTCTTTTCCTTTTTCCCGCCGGTTGTTTTTGGGGACACCTGTTTCTTCTTGACGGAATTCGCGGAGGATACAGGTGGCTTAGTACCCGGAGAGTCTGGAGCTGCATTTTTGTAATGAGCGGAGTTTTGTAAAAATGCTTTCTTCTCTGGTGGAAGGCTGTGTCGGGCATTTTCCGGCGGCAGGCTGTGTCGGGCGTTTTCTGATAACGGGTTGTATCGGGTGTTTTCTGATGCCGGAGTGTATGCGGCAGTTTCCGGGGGAAGAGGATACCGGGGGTTTTGCGATGGCATGGCATTGGCAGCCTCCGGCTTTCCTGCTTCCTGGAGCAGTTTTTCCAGACTGTAATTTTCAATGCGCGCTTTCCGGTAAATTTCATATCCGAGCAGAACGGCGGAGCGCTCGGTTTGATCCAGGTGATCAAGCAGATAGGCTGTAAGCTCCCGGAAGGATTGCAGCAAGTCGCCCTGATACCCCGGAAGGTAGCAAAAAAAGGGTTCCTTTGTCTCGATATCCATGTAAATCATATCCGGATTCAGGATGATCCGGTCGACATCCAGAAGATATTTTTTTACCTCTTTTAAAGCACAGTACAGACCGCGCAGCAACATACGTATGTCCGCTGCATCCAGACAGCGGGTGCCGTAAAGATGCTCCATGGATTGACGCGAGGTAATGTCATAGAAAAAATGGCTCTGGCAGTTGATTTTTTTCAGAGTGCAGGGCAGCAGTCCGCGGATATGATTTTCCGTCAGCATGTGAATGCGGTAGTCATCTTCGCAGACACCCTCGGTTAAATCCGGCACCATATAATTATGTGTCATATCACGTTTGTATGAAATATTCATGCCCGGTTCCTCCTGAGTGCATTGATTACTTTCGAGGCACCGCGGATTTTTTGTATACGCCGGGACGGGCGTTCCAGATTCAGCGTGATGCCGGACTGGATAACGGAGGCGGATTGCCCGAAAAAGGGAACGGTCAGACCGGGAAAAGAGAATGTACCTTTGTATGCCACCCGGACCTGACGCGTACCAACAGCAGAGTCTGCAGAGATGTCATGCGTGCCGAGTGTCCTGCCTTTTATTAGTTTTTGGGCAGCAGTCGTGACATCAATGTTTGTGTCATCGACATGCAGGCTTGCGCAGGAGGCAGCTTCGTGTGCGGCGCACTGCAGGAAGCTGCGGTCGTGCAGAAAAAAGCCCATATAAATAATTCCAACCAGAAGCGGCAGGAGAATGCCCATTAAAAGAGAAGTTTCGATCGTGTAACTCCCGGAGAGGACATAGTTTTTTTGTATTGTCATAGAAAAAACCTCTTTTCATATTTAAAATAAGTTAAAAGTAAGCCATAGTATATACCCGGCGAGCAAAAATGGGATAAACGGCAGCTTTTTCCTCCGCCCGGCTTTTCTGAATATGATATAAAACAAAGAGACCGGTGCAAGAAGCAGCAGGGCGGTCAGAAAGATGCCTGTGCCGGCGGAAAATCCCAGATAAAGTCCGATAATCAGCAGAACAATGCCGTCACCGTAGCCGACTTCCTGACGGGTAATCCACGCTACGGTCAGTAAAAAGATACCGGGGAGGGTTCCGGTAAAACAGGACAGGAGCGTATCCACGCAGAATGCCGGGATCAGCCGCCGCAGCACGCCGGCGCCTGCCATAATCAGCGCCGGGTACAGCGCGACAGTCTTGCTTTTGATGTCCCGGACGGCGGCTGACGTAAGATATATCAATAATATTATTTCTGAGATCCGCCGCATTTTGAACATGCCCTCCATCCTTCAAGTTCTGACAGTGGAACGCGCATCAGTGTCCGTTTCAGACCACTGCAGTTTACGGAGGAATGATAGTGCGTTCCGTAGTCGGTGATAAACACATTTGCCCCGCCCCCGCGGCAGCAGTCGCAGGCGGTATACCGGGCGCCGGATTTGTTTCGCAGACTGCGTACCGCATCCCTGCTTACACTGTGTATGGAAAGCTTGATGTGCGTACAGTTCTCATCTGTATGATATACATGTCCGGTCGCTGTTATAATGACGGTTTCTTCTTCAGTTTCTTCACCGGAGTCATCCGAATCGGAGCTGCCATTTCCGTCCCTTCCTGTCCATGCACGGACACGCGCCCGGAGAGCGGATTTGAAACCGGGGATGGGCAGCAGAGTGTAGGTGTTTTTTACGTTGTAGGTGACGGCAAGATCTATGATATCATTCTTCATAAAAGAAGATTTCCATAAATGAAGAGTGCCGTCGGATCCAGAGAAGGAAGCTTTGCGCTCAATGCTGCTTTTGGCATAAGCAGCCGACAGCCCGCCTGTTAACAGGTCGGCGGCGACACCTTCTCCGGCAGACACACCGAGCTCACGGATGTAGGCGTAAGCCGCCATGTCCTTTGCAGTGTCCTGCATTCCGGCGAGAACAGTGCTGGATACCATAATAATTTTGAAAAACTGCATGATTGCCAGCATGGCAAACAAAAACCATGGGAGCACGCAGGCTGCTTCCAGCGTGATACTTCCGGAAGAGCCAGGGGACATCTTTTCATGATTTTTGAGAGTATGTACCTTCTGACAGTCTGCGGGAGTGCCGGAAAATGCCCTTTCGCGCGCAGATATGCCGGTGTGTTCTCCTGCCGGGAGAGAATCCGAATCCTTTCTGTAGATTTTATGTGTATGTTTTTTAGTAAAAAATATCTTTAGCGGAAAGAGCATTTTCGAGCACCCCCTTATGTTAGTATGCAAAGCTTCCGGAAACGTGATAGCCTGTTTCGGCTGTGCCGGTCTTTAAAAAGGCACTGGACACATGCAGAAACAATGGCGGTATAGTAAAGTCTGCTTCCGCTTCTATTTTGCAGATCGCATTATCCACGCGGAAAGCGGCGGTTGCCGGGCGGGATTTCATGTAGCCCTCAATCAGATCGAGTGCCCGCATCGGATACTTTCCTTTGCCGCCCAGTGTGAACAAAATCTGCAGATAAGCGGCATAGCTGAGGCCTTCCCCTGAGGAGCCGCTGGTCTGCTCCAGAATCTGCAGGAGATTGGGCAGAGAAGTGAGCGAAAGCCGCCATGTTCCGGCAGATTTTAATACGGGCACCTTTCCTCCGGCAAGAAGCTCGCGGACATCCACCAGGCTTTCGGCATATGCCCAGGCGAGCAGAAGCGCATAGGCAGTTACCGTCACAAGACCGGGAACCGGTACGGCTCCGACAAGCAGTGCGGCAAGTCCGTTGGCAGCTTCCATGCTGGCGGTATCGCCGGTAAGGTAGAGAAAATTGGCACCCTCCCGAAGGAGCAGCAGGCGTGTGACAACTGCCTTCAGATTTTTTTCATCACTGTTTTTTCCGCATAAGATGTATTCCAGCCCATAGTCCAGAATGCCTTCTTTTTCGCTGTCGGTAAAAAGGCAGAAGCGTTCGAACAGATACTGCTGGAAAAGCAGGTCGGCAGTGAGACCGCTGTACTTTTTTTCTACCGGCAGATTTCCTTTCTGGTTCGTTCTTTTGGAAGGAACAGATGAGGAGATCGTCTTTTGTGAGACGGCGCTCTTATCCTTCAATACCAGTCCGAGGATGCCCTCTTTTTTTAGCTTCCGGATGATGTCCAACGGGTTCTGCGATTCCGGTATGGCCGGAAGGACTTCTGTTTCCGCCTGCAGACTGTCTTTCTGTGTTTCTGTCTGCGCCTCGAGCTGTTTTTGCGCTTCTTCGAGCTGTTTCAGGCTATCGGAGACCGCCTCATCTCTGCTCTGGTAAAGCTCACCGGCTTTCTCAAGCTTTTGCCCTTCCTTCATCCGTTCCAGCCAGATGCTGAGAATTTCTGTGCCGAGATTTTCACGCATGAAGCCAACGGCCTGCTGGTAAAAGGCAGCTCCTTTTTCGTCAGTTGCACGTGTGGTACCTGTGATGCATGCTTTAGTCAAATATTGACTAAAAATATCGGAATGGCTGACGAGAAGTCCCTTGTTTGGAGAAACATTGTATTCCATGTATCCGAGCAGCGTCTGATTGAGCTGTTCCTGGCAAAAGGAACCGCTTCCGGCAGCACCGTCCAGAAAAAATACGTCGTAGTGCTCAAGCAGGGCGCGCTCAAACTCACCCATTACGGAAAACATCCCCATATCCAGCGCTGCCGCTGCTTTTGCCCGGCACCCTTCGATTCTGGCCGACTCTGCGGCAGTACAGAGAAGGGACAAAAACAGGACACATACGAGACTGAGAAAAATTGAAATTGCCCCTTTTCCGTAATACCGTTTCATATCATACCTCCGTTAAATGCTGTTGCTCTGACTGACAATTTTTTTAAAGATGTTGTTTACCAGACTGGTAAGCTGACTTTTGAAGATGATAACCAGACCGATGAGAACTACAATAATCAGGATAATTTCCACGGTGCTGATACCGTCTTCTTCTTCATAAAGTCTTCTGAGAAAATGTCTCATAATGTACACCTCCTTTCAAATCATTGAGAGATCACACCGGATAGCGGTAGTGTTATCTGGCAGCTGCACGGAATCCCGCAGGCGGAAGCCTTTCATGTGCAGGGGAGAATCCTGCTGTGTGCAGATGGAATGCTGTGTAGTTTTTCCCATATTCAAAGGGTTTCAGGCCGAAACGGCGGATCTCAGATGTTTAGAATGATTGCATTATATATGATTTGAGAACAATTGTCAATAGTTTGTGACTAGGAAAATAAAAATATTTTTGTTGCTATTTTTGCTATTCTTATTTATACTATTAATAGGTAACAAGAGAGTTGTCATTTTCCGTGGCAGTGCGCAGATGCGTATGGCAGGAAGGCATCTGGAAAGGATACTACGAAATATGAAAAAGATAGGCATTATCGGGGCAATGGAAGTAGAGGTTGCGCAGCTGAAGGCAACTATGTGGCAGCAGCGCATGGTGACGCGCGCAAAGATGAATTTTCTGGAGGGAATACTGGAGGATCATTCAGTAGTTGTGGTAAAGAGCGGCATTGGAAAGGTAAATGCGGCAGTCTGTGCGCAGATATTGAAGGATGAGTTTAAGGTTGACGTTATTATCAATACAGGAATTGCAGGTTCGTTAAAACCGGAGATCAATATCGGAGATGTTGTAATCTCCACAGATGTAGTGCATCACGATATGGATGCAGCAGGCTTTGGCTATCCGCTGGGACAGGTGCCGCAGATGGATGTATTTTCTTTTAAAGCAGATAAAAAATTGCGGACAGTCGCAAAGGAGGTCTGCCAGAGAGTAAATCCGGAGATCAGTGTATTTGAGGGAAGAATTGTAAGCGGAGACCAGTTCATCTGTGACAAAGAAACCAAAGACCGTCTGGCGGGCACCTTCGGGGGTTACTGTGCAGAGATGGAGGGCGCGGCTATCGCGCACACCGCATATTTGAATAATATTCCGTTTGTGATCATCCGGGCCATCTCCGACAAAGCGGACGACAGCGCAAACATGGATTACGAAACCTTTGAAAAGCTGGCGGTAGAGCACAGCGTGCGTCTGGTATGCGGCTTTATAAGAGAACTGGATTAAAAAGAGAGCTATTCAGAATGCCAGCGGCACATAAGGAAGTAATTTGAAAACAAAATTGAAATGCAGCTTTAGGGGCGCTGCGAAGGCAAAAGACACCGAGAAAGGCAAAAACACTTTTCACGGTGTCTTTTTCTATATATGAGTTGCCCGACAAATGAGTCCGGCGACGTTTTTTTGTGCCTGGCATTCTCTGAATCGACAAATATATATTGACTTTTTGAACACTGTTCAATATAATAGATTTGAACAATGTTCAGCCGGAGGTGCGATGTGGATAATAAAGAAGCAATCATACAGGCAACGATGAAACTCATCGAAGAAAAAGGGGAGCATCTGGAAGAAATCACAGTTCGCGAAATATGCAAAAGAGCAGATGTGGGCTTAGGTCTTTTGAATTATCACTTTGGAAATAAGGATAAGCTCATTGAACTATGCGTTGAGCGTATGATAAATGATATTGTTGAAAATTTTCAGCATATACGGGAGAAAACAGAGGGGTTTACACCTTTTGAAAAACTGGAGTATCTTGGCAATATGACGCTTGATTTTCTATTTGAGCATTATGCTGTGTCCAGAATTTCGGTTCTTACCGACATGCAAACGCCAAAAGACAATGACAATACCAATAGAACTTATACGGCATATTTGCCGCTTGTTGCGGCCTGTCGTCCTGACCTTGATGAGCCGGGTGTCAGAAGGAAAACTTTTTGTCTGATTACAGTTATGCAGCAGATGTTTCTGCGGTATAACACGGTATCAAAGCTGCTGGATATCGATTTAACGAAAAAAGAAAACCGAAGAGTGTGGCACAGCCAGATTCTTCATGATATTCTGGAGGTGTAGAGAATGAATATTACTGTCATAAACGGAACAGAGAAACACGGTGTAACCTATCGCCTGAAAGAGATGTTTTTAGCAGAGTTTAAGGATAAAGCGGATATTACGCAATATTATCTGCCAAAGGATTGTCCCGATTTCTGCAAGGGCTGTATAAGTTGTATTCTAAAAGGCGAAAATACCTGCAAAGACGCAGAATATATTGGAAGAATGGAAAAGGCGCTTTTGGAAGCGGATTTGATTGTAATGACTTCCCCGTCATATGTGTTTCACACTACGGGTGCCATGAAAGCGTTTCTCGACCATTTCGCATACCGCTGGATATCCCACCGTCCTGCCCCTGAGATGTTTGGAAAGCGGGCAGTGATTATCACACAATGCTTAGGTGCGGGAGCAAAATCTGCGGCAAAGGATATCAAGCACAGTTTATCCTGGTGGGGAATTTCTAAAATCGGGGTATTTACCGGCGCATTGATGGGGGATATTGTCTGGGAAAGACTTTCCGAAAAGAAGCAGGCAGAACTGACAAGAAAAGTGAAAAAACTATCTCAGAAATTTGCGCAGATAGATTATACAAAACCCGCATATACAAATTTGATTACGAAAATGAAGTTTTCCTTTTGCCGTATGATGCAGCAATCGCTGCATAAAAATGACCCCGACTATCTTGATGGGAAGTATTGGGCAAAGCAAGGCTGGCTTGGTAAACGCAGACCGTGGAAATAACTCCGGGGTGTCTGTTTATTCCCGCGAGTAATGAACCAGATGCTGTGTTTGCAGCGGGGTTTCTGACTGCATTTTGCCGCCGCTAAAAGTATGATAAGAAATCAGGATAAAAGGAAACGGTGTAACCCCTTTTACAGAGTTACACCGGATATTTTGTATCAGTCAAATGTAATTGCTACCTTGAAATCTCCATATTTGCCGCTGGCATACTCGAAGGCTTCCTCCCATTTTTCGATAGGGAAGGTACGTTTTATCAGACCGTCTGTTTTTAAACTGCCGTCGGTCATATGTTCAATGACAAACGGATAGCAGTAAGGACTGATGTGGGAGCCGAGTACATTCAGCTCTTTTCCGTCGCCGATTACAGACCAGTCTACAGAGGTTTCCTGTGCGAATACTCCAAATTCTACAAATGTACCAAGCTTGCGTACCATGGCGAGTCCCTGCTTTACGCTGGACGGATGCCCGGTTGCTTCAATATAGATGTCGCAGCCGTAGCCTTCGGTTAATTCCATAATTTTTGCTATGGCATCTTCCTTCGAGGGGTTGATTACGAGATCTGCCCCGAAGTCCTTTGCTTTCTCCAGACGCTCATCTATCATATCTACCACGATCAGCTTTGCCGGGTTTTTCATGCGCGCGTAGGTAATCATGCCGAGACCGAGGGTACCGGCTCCGGCAATGACGAGAATATCCTCATTTGTGATGCCGGCGCGGTCCACAGCGTGTTTGGAGCAGGCATACGGCTCAATCAGCAGTGCCTTTTCACGCGGAAGCTCCTTTGGAACCTTAGAGATTACCGCAGTCTTTGGATAGCGCACATATTCTGCCATGCCGCCGTCATTTGTATTCTGGTAGCCAAACATTTTGTGCGGCTGGCACATCCAGTATCTTCCGCTCTTGCAGAACCGGCATTCGCCACAGGGAAGTATCTGATCGGCCGTGATACGGTCTCCGATCTCAAATCCCTTTACATTTTCGCCGATTTCCGCCACAAAACCGAGAAATTCGTGTCCCGGGATGAAGGGCGGTTCTACCCATGCTTTTTCTGTTTCGCTTCCCCAGTACCTTCCGGCTCCGTGGTAGCATTTTACATCACTGACGCAGACACCGCAGCCTTCGGTTTTGATGATGATATCGTCCGGTCCGCATACCGGTGTCGGATGGTTCATCTCCAGACGATAATCGCCCGGTCCATAGGCAACCAGTGCTTTCATAGTTTTTGGTAAATTACTCATATAGTGCTCCTTTCTTAATTGCAGCGGGAAATGCCAAGACGGATGACATTCCAGGATGTTTTGTGAAGCTGGCTTGTCATAATGCCTCCGTCAAGTTCTGACTGGCTGCAGGTTTTTGGTGCGACAAGTTGTGCACCGGCGCTGTTTACGAGGTTCATGTCGCTGCTCTCAAGTACGATGTGCTCAATAAGCTTATAGTTTTCAAAGCCGCGGAGATCCACGGTCATTTCAACATCATCCGTCAGATTCCGGTTGACAGCGAAAATGGTGATTTCCTCCTGCTCCTCATTCCATACTACGACACTTTCAATATCGGTTACATTTTCATGCATTGCAGTATCGTGAACCGGAGTCTTGACTACCGGCTTCAGAACAGTTCCGCGTCCGTACTTTGAAGCATGCATATATGGATAGAAGATAGTCTGTTTCCACGCAGGACCTCCGTCCGGATCAGTCATAATTGGTGCGATTACATTGACAAGCTGTGCCAGACATGCCATTTTCACACGATCTGCGTGCTTCATCAGCGTAATCAGCATCAGACCTACCAGCAGGGCATCTTCAAAATTGTAGATATCCTCCAGCATTGGCGGTGCGACAGACCATTTCTGGTTTTTACGCAGATCCATCTCTGCTTTTCTGGAGTGATACCACACGTTCCACTCGTCAAAGCTCAGATTGATATCCTTTTTGCCGCGCTTTTTCGCTTTTACATAATCACAGGTTGCGATAACAGAACGGATGAAGTCATCCATATCGTCAGATTTTGCGAGGAAATCTGCAGTATCGCCTGCAACATTATCATAATACTGGTGAAGCGATACGTAGTCTACATAATCATAAGTATATTCCAGGGTAGTTGCCTCCCAGCGCGGGAAGGTAGCCATATCACGGTTCGAGCTTCCACATGATACCAGTTCGATGGTGGGGTCTATAATCTTCATTGCCTTTGCGGTTTCTTCGGCAAGACGACCATACTCATCCATGGTCTTGTGTCCTAACTGCCAGGGACCGTCCATCTCATTTCCCAGACACCATACCTTAATGCCGTGTGGGTCCTTTACTCCGTGGGAGATACGCATATCACTATATTTTGTCCCGCTGGGGTGATTGCAGTATTCCAGAAGGTTGCAGGCATCCGCGATGCCTCTTGTTCCAAGGTTTACTGCCATCATTACATCGGAACCGGCTTTTTTCGCCCATTCTGCAAATTCATTTATTCCGACTTTATTTTCTTCCAGACTTTCCCACGCCAGCTCCAGTCTCTTCGGACGCTGCGCGACGGGTCCTACACTGTCCTCCCAGACAAAGCTGGAAACAAAATTTCCGCCCGGATAGCGGATGATGGGGACATCCAGTTCTTTCACAAGCGCGGTGACATCCGTCCGGAAGCCGGATTCGTCAGAAAACGGATTGCCCGGCTGGTAAATACCGTCGTAAACCGCTCTGCCAAGATGCTCAATAAAGGACCCATAGATGCGTTTGTCTACTTCCGAAACCCGGAAGTCCTTGTCGATAATCATTTTTGCCTGTTTAGCCATTTTTTGTTGCTCCTTTTCTTGTTCGTTTATTCCAATTCGTAAAACACCGGCCATGTGAGGCTTTAGCCAACTTTTAGTGCTTCTCTGTCGGAAAGCTGTCTGCTTTATTCCGGCAGATTGATATTCCACTTCAGATGGGTTACGATTAGATTAACGTTATTCTTATAATTTGTCAAGAAATAATTAGTATAAATTGGCTATTTTGACAAATCCAACAAAAACGCAATGGTAATTTTGTATAATGTGTTATTTAAAAACTATAGCATAAAATTATCTGTTCAATATACGGGGGCATATGGTATGATAACAATTAAATTGATGTCGGGGACAGACACTTTTAACCCCGATATCTAAAACGTTAGATTAATGGGAAAGGAGCTTTTATGCAGCAAAATCATCGGGTAACGTTAAAAGACATTGCAGACGCCTGTGGTGTTTCTGTCAATACGGTATCCCGCGTACTCCGCGGTGATATGCGCCTTTCGGAAAAAACAAGCCGGCGGGTGCGGGACATGGCAAATGAGCTGGGATATATCCGCAATAATCTTGCATCTTCGCTTAGAAAAAGAAAAAGCAATCTGATTGCTATTATTATAGATGATATTAAAAACCAGTATTACACAGAGGCCATTGCTGAGATTAATGAATTGCTGAAAGTACAGGGGTATAATGTTATTATTTTGTGCACGGATATGGATGGCGCTTCGAGTATGGAAATTCTGGAGGCAGCGCTTTCTCATTATGTGGATGGGATCCTTTTTTTCCCGAACATGCATGACGAGCAGATGGTCATACGCAGTCAGCAGGCACATACGCCGATCATTCTGGTAGGACGTGAACTGCCGGGGGTATCAGTCGACTGTGTCCGCTGCGATGATTTTGCAGGTGGATATCTTGCCGGACAAAATTTGATCAAATACGGGCACCGGAAAATACTCTATCTTGCCGGACAACCTGACAACGGTGCGCAGCCCCTGCGGCAGGAGGGTCTGATGGCGGCTTTGCAGGATGCACATATTCCGGAAGAGAATCTCAGAATCGTTGCGTCGCTGGAATTTCTGGAGGCGGTGGAACAGAACCGGGTACATGAGTTGATTTTTCCAGTGGATTATACAGCGATTTTTTCGTTTAATGACCAGATGGCGTATCATGCCATGAATTGTCTGAGAAGCAGAAAAATCAACATTCCGGAAGAGGTATCGGTTATTGGCTTTGACCATTTAACGGAAAGTATTCCCTACCTGATGCAGCTCTCCAGCATTTCCAGCAGGCAGGGAACAAGCCTGGGAAATTCGGCAGTCCGTCTGCTTCTTACACGGCTGCAGAATCCTGATCTGCCGGCAAGAAAAGAGGTTTTGCCGGTTGAGCTGTTTGAGGGCGGAACTGTAGCGGAGGCGGATATATTTAAAACCAGATAGAAGAAGTTTTCGACAGCATTCTCTGTCCGGCGGTGCAGACCGGCCGGGCGCCTCAGATAGCGGCAGCAGCCCGGATTACCGAAAAAAACGCGTTACCCGAAGTGCCTGAGGTGCGGAAAATGAAGAAGTTTTACATAAAGTTACTGCAGGTTAAACTGCCGGTAAAACCGGCGCCTGCAGGCTTTTTTTGTCGAGCGGAAATGCTTTTCAAAACGCGATTTGTGCTTTATACTCTGCAAGTGACAGCAGACATGCAGTTACCCGGGAATGATGCAGGCGGGCTGTCAGAAAAATCCAATAAATATTAAAAGGGGGATCACTATGATACGCACAATCATAGAAACAAACACGTTACTTTATGCGATGGCGGCAGTCGGGATGCTGGGGATACTTTGTCAGTTTCTTATTAGCAGGCGCTATAAGCTGCTGATACGGGAGGCATCGGACACACAATTAGAAAAGCGGGATTTTATGAAACAATTACGGTACAAATTCCGGATGGACAAGAAGCGGAGCAATGAAAATGTAAATATTCCTGTTTTTGTACGGCGGAGCATGTGTGATTACCGGTTCATGCGGATGACATTTCATCAGTGGAAGCGGCTGGCAGGCGGGTTTTATATCGTCAGTATGGCAGCGGCAGCAGCGGGACTGATTTATTGCTTCCGGACAGGATTATCCGATACATATATACAAAATATTTTGTGGGCTGCAGGCGGTGTGACGGCAGTGACAGTGGTTTCCGGTCTGTGGACAGATCTTCCGTATAAGGCATCCTATCTGCAGATGGAGCTGGAGGATTATTTCTTCCACAGCGGAGCGGCTGTGGAATACCAGGAAGCAGAGCAGGAGGTGGCAGCCACTGCCGCGGTAAAAACGAAGATACCGTCCATGATCGGTATACGCAAAAAAAATGGAGAGCAGGCGGAGACAAAGGCGCAGCGGGAAAAACGGGAGTTGAAGACAAATCTGGCAAAAATCAAAGACGGTGCGCGGGAGACGGCTGCCTCAGACACGGAACGGGAGCGGAACCGGGAGCTTTTGCGGCAGATGGATTCCAAAGAGCAGGAGCGGATCATACGGGATGTGCTGGCAGAATTCCTGGCGTAAAAAGTGTATAAATGCTGTCTGCTGAAAAAAAGAAGCGCACAAATAAAAGCCGTGCAGACCTCGGATTTGCAGGACAAATCCTCGTTGCGGGCATACGCCCTATGCTTCTTTTTTTCCGCCAGCCAACCTGCAAGCAAGCTTGCGCTGTCTGCTGAAAAAAAGAAGCGCACAGCTTTATGGGTATACACTTTACATTTTTTGGACAGTCTGATAAAATGATGTTGGGGTCAAAAACCCCCGATTATGATGAAAAGGAGCGAAAAACTATGGCAGACAGAGTAACGTTCGATTATTCAAAGGCAGGGAAGTTTATTAGCGATGCTGAGATGGCATGTATGGAAAAAACAGTTGCACTTGCGAAGGAGACACTGGTATCAAAGTCCGGTGCGGGAAATGATTTCCTGGGATGGATCGACCTTCCGGTAAACTATGATAAAGAAGAATTTGCCAGAATTGAAAAGGCAGCCGAGAAAATCAAGGGCGACAGCGAGGTGCTGGTCGTTATCGGTATCGGCGGTTCTTATCTGGGTGCGAGAGCGGCGATTGAATTTTTACGTCACAGTTTTTACAATACGGTTTCTAAGGAAATCCGCAAGACACCGGAAATCTATTTTGCAGGCAACAGCATCAGCAGTACGTATCTGAAGCATCTGATCGATGTAATCGGAGACAGGGATTTCTCTGTAAATATTATTTCAAAATCGGGAACGACTACGGAGCCGGCAATCGCTTTCCGTATATTTAAAGAAATGCTGGAAAAGAAATATGGAAAGGCAGAAGCTGCAAAGCGTATTTATGCAACAACTGATAAAGCCAGAGGAGCGTTAAAAGGACTTGCAACAGAAGAGGGATATGAAAGCTTTGTAGTTCCGGATGATGTAGGAGGACGTTTCTCTGTTCTTACTGCAGTAGGTCTGCTTCCGATCGCGGTGAGCGGGGCAGATATCAGCAAATTGATGGAAGGTGCAGCTGCGGAAAGAAAGCATGCACTGGAAGCAGATTTTGCCGACAACGACGCGCTGAAATATGCGGCAGTCCGCAACATTTTGCACAGAAAAGGAAAAGAAGTGGAAATTCTTGCAAACTACGAGCCGAGTCTGCACTACGTATCTGAGTGGTGGAAGCAGCTCTACGGGGAGAGCGAAGGAAAGGACCAGAAGGGTATTCTTCCGGCATCTGTTGATCTGACGACTGACCTGCACTCCATGGGACAGTTCATACAGGATGGCGCGCGCATCATGTTTGAGACGGTTTTGAGTGTGGAAGAGTCACAGTATGAGATTAAGATCGGCGAGGAACCGGTAGATCTGGATGGTCTGAATTATCTGGCAGGCAAGACTGTAGATTTTGTAAATAAGAGCGCAATGAACGGAACGATTCTTGCGCACACAGACGGCAATGTGCCGAATCTGATGGTGAACATCCCGCGTCAGGATGAGTATACACTTGGGCAGTTGTTCTATTTCTTTGAGTTTGCGTGTGGTGTCAGCGGCTATATTCTCGGCGTAAATCCGTTCAATCAGCCGGGCGTAGAGAGCTACAAAAAGAACATGTTCGCACTGCTTGGCAAGCCGGGATACGAAAAAGAGCGTGAAGAACTTCTGAAACGCCTGTAAGGAGCACAGGAAAATGAAAATTGTTATGCTGGAGCGCAACTCCCTTGGAGAGGATATTGATTTATCGCAGATTGAAAATCTGGGAGAACTGGTGATTTACGACCGGTCAACTGCAGAAGACACGCCGGAAAAGGTAAAGGATGCGGATATCATTATCGTCAACAAGATTCCGATGAACCGGGAAACTCTGGAGGACGCTGCTAATCTGAAGATGATTGCTATTACAGCAACCGGATACAACATCATTGACAAAGCTTATACAGACAGCAGGGGAATCGCGGTAGCCAACGTGGGCGGGTATTCGACCGATTCTGTTGCACAGCATACCTTTGCACTGGCGCTGTATCTGTTGGAGCAGCTGGATTATTACGACAGGTATGTAAAATCCGGCGAATATGTAAAATGTGATATTTTCTGCCACATGGATCGGAGAATTTCCGAACTGGCGGGAAAGACCTGGGGTATCATCGGACTCGGTGCTATCGGAAAGCGGGTAGCGCAGATCGCGCAGGCATTTGGCTGCCATATTATTTATTATTCCACATCAGGGAAAAATACGGACAGCACTTATGAATCCGTCACGTTGGACGAGCTGCTGGCACGGGCGGATGTGGTGTCCATCCATGCCCCGCTGAACGCAGTGACGGAGAATATGATGAATATAGAACGGTTCCGCAAAATGAAGCCGGAAGCCATTCTTATCAATGTGGCGAGAGGACCGATCGTGAACGAGCGGGATCTGGTCACGGCATTAAATGAAAACCTTATCGCCGGAGCCGGGCTGGACGTGATCTCGGCAGAGCCTATGAAAGCGGGAAATCCGCTTCTGGAGATTCAGGACAGCACAAAGCTGATAGTTACGCCGCATATTGCATGGGCAACGCGCGAGGCGAGAAGCCGTCTGATGGAAGAGGTATCTTTAAATATCCGGGCATTTCTGCACGGGGAGAAACGGAATCTGATTCCGTAGAAAATATAATGTGAAGCATTGGATGCGCTGCATGGCAGAGAAAATCTGCTGTGCAGCGTTTTTGCTGTCATGCATATGAGAAAAAGATCCGGTGGACCTTTTTGAGCTGCCATGCATCCGAAGAAGCTGCCAGTGGCAGGTTCTGCAGGTATTTTGCTTGCAGGCATGACCTACTTATGGTACAGTAACTCTATAATCTGCGGAGAAATCCGTGATATCTTGGAGATTAAAAATAAAAACAAAGGATGGGGTTTTATGGGTAAGTATATTATGGCGCTGGACGCAGGGACGACCAGCAACCGCTGTATTTTATTTAACGAAAAAGGCGAGATGTGCAGCGTTGCGCAGCGTGAGTTTACGCAATATTTTCCGAAACCCGGATGGGTGGAGCACGATGCAGATGAAATCTGGTCCAGCCAGCTCGGTGTTGCAGTGGAGGCAATGAGCAGGATCGGCGCGGAGGCAGAAGATATCGCTGCCATCGGTATTACAAATCAGCGTGAGACGGCAATTGTATGGGATAAAGATACCGGGGTGCCGGTGTATCATGCGATTGTCTGGCAGTGCCGCCGGACGTCGGAATATTGTGATTCTCTGAAGGAAAAGGGGTTGGAGGAATGCTTCCGCCAGAAGACAGGACTGGTCATTGACGCCTATTTTTCTGCGACAAAGATTAAATGGATTCTGGATAATGTGGAGGGCGCAAGGGAGCGTGCTGCGCGGGGCGAGCTGCTGTTTGGCACAGTAGAGACATGGCTGATCTGGAAGCTGACGAAGGGTGCGGT
>DKTR01000039.1:14594-54803 GCA_002473385.1 Lachnospiraceae bacterium UBA7225 | reverse complement strand
GAGACATGGCTGATCTGGAAGCTGACGAAGGGTGCGGTGCATGTAACGGATTATTCGAACGCCGCCCGCACAATGCTGTTCAATATTAACACTCTGCAATGGGATGATGAAATTCTGCAGGAGATGGATATCCCGAAATGTATGCTGCCCAAACCTATGCCGTCGAGCTGTGTGTATGGCATGGCGGATCCGGCATTTTTCGGGGGTCCGATACCAATTGCCGGAGCGGCGGGCGACCAGCAGGCGGCGCTTTTTGGACAGACCTGCTTTGCTGCCGGGGAGGCGAAAAATACTTATGGGACGGGCTGTTTTCTTCTGATGAATACCGGAGAAAAGCCGGTGTTTTCCAAAAACGGCCTGGTGACGACGATTGCCTGGGGGCTGGACGGAAAAGTGAATTATGCCCTGGAAGGCTCCATTTTTGTGGCGGGAGCGGCGGTTCAGTGGCTGCGTGATGAGATGCGTCTGATTGATTCTGCTGAGGACTCAGAGTATATGGCAACTAAGGTGAAGGATACCAATGGCTGCTATGTTGTTCCGGCATTTACCGGGCTTGGCGCGCCCTACTGGGATCAGTATGCCAGAGGGACAATTGTTGGTATTACGCGCGGTGTCAACAAATATCACATTATCCGTGCTACACTGGATTCCCTGGCGTATCAGGTGCAGGACGTACTGGAGGCGATGAAAGCGGATTCGGGCATAGAGCTGACATCGCTCAGAGTGGACGGTGGCGCAAGTGCCAATAATTTCCTTATGCAGACGCAGGCAGACATCATCGGGGCACCGGTGAACCGTCCGAAATGCGTTGAGACGACGGCAATGGGTGCCGCCTATCTGGCAGGACTTGCCGTGGGCTATTGGAAATCCAAAGAGGACGTGATCAAAAACTGGAATATCGACTGCACCTTTGAGCCTGAAATTTCTGAAGGAGAGCGCACAAAGCGTATCAGTGGCTGGAAAAAAGCTGTGAAATATGCATATGGCTGGGCGAAAGAGGAATAGGTGCAGTAAACGGGCGGAGCATGGATGGCTCCGCCCGTTTTTGGTTGCCAGGCATCCGAAGAAGCTGCCGGTGGCAGGTTCTTTCGGTGTGCCGGACAATATATTTAAAGTTGATTCTGGTAAGCAACCAGCGCGGCGTTGCCCAGAAGAGGACAATGATCAACACGCTGGAAACGGTAACCGGGGAAGGAAACTTTTTTGAGCTTCAGATAGGCGGGCGTAACCATACCGCCGGATATCTTTATGACATCATCCAGCGGAACAACATTTTTTGCCTGCTCAATGGTATCGAAGAGTACGCCCTGCATACTTTTGAGCATGGCGCAGAGCATTTCCTCTCTGGTGGCGGATAGGGTGAGCCCCTGCCAGGAGCCTGTTTTCGGTGTGAGACTCTGGCGGTCACCGGTCAAATACGGTGCAAAGGAAATGCCGGAGGGTGTTGTTACTGTTTCAAGGGCTTTTTCCAGATAGTATGTATAAAATTCTTCCTGCGGCATTTCCCGGCAGAACTGTCTGTAGAACCAGTCGAGTGCAAAACCGCCGGCAGTGGTTGCATAAATCTGCCAGAGTCCCGGAACTGCAGCATTGCGCAGATAGTAGTGCGGACTGGGAACGGGACGATCTGTCAGGATGCTGATCATTTCACTGCTTCCGGCAGTATTCATCATCTGCCCGGATTTCAGATTGTGGGCACCCATCTGTGCAGAGGCGACATCATTTGTACCGACTGCCACGGGAATGCCGGGTCTGACGCCAAGTTTACGCGCTATTTCAGGAAGCAGAGTTCCGTACAGAGTTCCGGGAATGTGTATTTCCGGCAGCCAGTCCGGATTTATATGGAATTCTGACAAGAGCTGCTCTGACCAGCCGGATTGTGTAGTTGTCTCATATAATCCAAGCATAGAGGCATTTACGAGATCGATCATCCATAATCCGGTTAATTTTTTGTGCAGGAAGGTTGTAAGATGACCAATTTTATAGGTTCTATGCAGAACATCCGGTTCATGTTCACAAAACCAGAGCAGTGTCATGGCAGAGCAGCCGCCGGTAAACGGGTAAATTCCGGCTATTTTCAGATAGGTGTCTTTGCCGATAGTATTCTGGATATACTCTGACTGTGCACGGCTTCTGCGGTCGAGATGTGTAATGATATTCGGGTAAACAAGATCACCGTTTCTGTCCATGAATACCAGTGAAGGAGAAAAAGTATCATAGCAGATAAACGATATCCGGGACAGTATGTCCGGATCAAGCTGTGATGCGGCTGTGAAAAAGGCAGATAAAAGGCTTGCCGGGGATAGTTCTATCTTTTCCCCGGGCAGTACGATATAAGGATAATCCTGTTTTGCCTGGCATTTAATAGTGCCCTTCTCATCAAGAACGGATAATTTGACAGCCGATGTACCAAAATCAATGGATAAGAATAACATAAGGTAATCTCCTCTGACGTAGTGTTTTTGTGCAGACAAAACTATCCGGTTTGCACCGGAACAGTTCGTCAGAAGAAATTATTAGATAAAATATATATTTATAATAATCGCAGGGGGGATTGCTTGTCAATCCCCTTTTGAAATTACATTTCCAAGAATTGCAGAAATTTTATTGGCAGTTTTATGTAAACGGGGAACATTCAGGGTAAGAAAATTCTCATCCATCCGGGCGGCAAGAGTGGAGATACTGATTGCTGCCACCGCCTTGTTGTCTATATCACGGATGACGTCGGCAATACAGGCAATGCCGGTTTCATGCTCTTCGTTATCAATCGCATAGCCTCTTTGTCTGGTTGCTTCCAATTCTTCAAGAAGCTGTGGGTAGGTGGTGATTGTAGTCGGCGTGAATTTTTTTATGTCAGATTTTTCCCAGATTTCCCGCACTTCCTTCTCCGGCATAGTTGCCAGCAGGGCTTTGCCGAGACCGGTATAATACATGTAGTTCCGGGCACCTGTCTGTGAAGCGATCCGTATAACGTTTTCTGATGCCACTTCTTTAAATAAATACATAATCGTAGCGCCGTCGGGGATGGCGAGGTGAACTGCTTCATTGCTGAGTCTGCATAGTTCACGCAGGTAATCCACAGAAAGATTCAGAAGATCAAAATCGGGCACGGCACGGCTGCCGATTCGGTAGGTGCGAAGCGTCAGCCGGTAGTGGCTGTTTTCGTCGTCCTTTACGACGTAACCGCGTTTTATCAGTGTAGCGAGCAGGCGGTAAACGGTAGATTTGTGTATTTCCGTTTCAGCCGTCAGCACGGCGATAGAAGTTCCTTCGGGATGTCTGGATAGTGTTTCGATAATGTCAAGTACGCGGTCTACAAGCCGCACATTTGCTGGTTCCATTTTTCTTTCTCTTTCTTAAGCTTTTTCTTACATATTACGCAAAAATTCGTATGTATGCAACCATAAATTACAAATTATGCAGAAAGATTATATCACGAAAATGCACAATAGAAAAGGTAAATGAGAAATAAAGTATACAAAATAAACAAAAAGCACTTGACAAACATTGGAATGAAGAGTATTGTAGTTGCAAGAAGTTTATTAGATAAAATATGGTTTTATACAATGAAACAAATGGAAAAAGATGGAATTTATTGTGAATGAGGGAGAAAATTGCGCGAAAACATTATTAAACAGGTAAAAGAAAAGAAGATTATTGCCATTGTGCGGGGAGTGTATGGTGATGACTGCAGACACCTGACGGAGGCACTCATGGAAGGCGGCATCGGGCTGATTGAATTTACTTTTGATCAGAAAAAACCGGATGACTGGATGCGTACCTGCGAAAATATTTCTATGGTACAGAGTCAGTACGGCAGCAGGATGCTTTGCGGTGCCGGGACAGTACTCACAAAGGAACAGGCAGAGCTTGCGAGGAATGCAGGAGGAAGCTTTATTATTTCACCAAATGTAAACCGGGCAGTGATTGAGGAGACGGTAAGTCTGGGGATGGTCTCTATACCGGGAGCTATGTCGCCGTCGGAGATTGTCAGCGCGGCGGAATACGGTGCGGATTTTGTAAAAATTTTTCCGGCAGCTAGTCTGGGGGCATCCTTCATAAAAGCAGTAAAAGGCCCCTTGAACTATATTCCGCTGCTGGCTGTCGGCGGCGTGGGCGAGCATAATGCGGCGGAGTTTCTGCGTGCGGGCGCAGAGGGGGTCGGTATCGGCGGAAATCTGGCCAACCGGGAATGGATCGCGGCGGGCGAATTTGATAAGATACGCGAGGCAGCGAGAAGGACTGTCCAAAATTGCAGAGGAGCGTTTACGGAATGAAAAAGGTAATTACATTTGGTGAAATTATGATGCGTCTGAACCCGGAAGGATATCTCCGGCTTCAGCAGGCGCAGAAACTGGAGGTATCGTTTGCCGGAGGAGAGGCGAATGTAGCAGTATCTGTAGCAAACTTTGGCATGAAATCTGCTTTTGTGACAAAGCTGCCGGACAATGTTCTTGGCAGACGTGCGGCGATGGAGCTGCAGAAGTATGGTGTCGGCACAGAAGCAATTGTATACGGCGGATCACGGATGGGCATTTATTTCGTGGAAAAGGGAGCCTCACAGCGTCCGTCGAAGGTTTTGTATGACAGGGCCGGCTCCGCCGTTGCAATGGCCAGACGGACAGATTTTGACTGGGAGCATATTCTGGAAGGAGCTGACTGGTTCCATTTTACCGGCATTACACCGGCGCTCTCGGATGGCTGCGCTGAAATCTGTGAGGATGCGCTGCGCGTATGCCGCGAGAAACACATTACAGTGAGCTGTGATCTGAACTACCGTAAAAAGCTGTGGAGTGAGCAGAAGGCCGGCGAGGTG
Source organism: Lachnospiraceae bacterium UBA7225 (assembly GCA_002473385.1). Classification (GTDB taxonomy): domain Bacteria; phylum Bacillota; class Clostridia; order Lachnospirales; family Lachnospiraceae; genus Marvinbryantia. The sequence goes on along the minus strand of DKTR01000039.1, from coordinate 49,987 downwards.
ATGGGCAGACTGATGAAGTATGTCGATGTCTGCATTGCCAATGAAGCGGACGCTGCGGACGTATTTGGCATTTGTGCCGGAAACTCTGATATCGCCAAAGGAGAACTGGACAGACAGGGCTATGTAAGCGTGGCACAGCAGCTTGCCGGGCGCTTTGATTTAAAGGCGGTTGCCATTACTTTGCGGAAAAGTATTTCTGCCAGTGTAAACCACTGGGGCGGACTGCTCTATACCGGAGAGAAGGCATACTTTTCACCGGAATATAGCATACAGATCGTGGACCGGGTGGGAGGCGGCGATTCCTTTGCCGGGGCACTGATTTATGCGTTAAACAGCGGTTATGAGCCGCAGAAGGCAGTGAATTTTGCTGCGGCAGCTTCCTGTTTGAAGCACACAATGGAATATGATTTTAATCTCAGTTCACTGGAGGAGGTAAACAGCCTTATGCAGGGAAATACCTCCGGACGTGTACAGAGATAAAAATATTAGGGAGGACTAAGGATGAAGATTAAAGGCGTTGAAACATTTCATGTAAAACCAAGATGGATTTTCGTGAAGGTAACTACTGATGAGGGGATCACCGGATGGGGCGAATGTGATCTGGAAGGAAGAAATCTGGTCACTGCGGCTGCTGTGGATTCCCTGAAGGATATGATCATCGGCGAGGATCCGCGCAATATTGAATACCTGTATAAGCTGATGTATGCGGGCGGATTTTACCGGGGCGGAGCTGCTGTGTTCAGTGCTATCAGCGGGATTGAACAGGCACTGTGGGATATTAAAGGAAAATGGCTGAATGTACCGGTATGGCAGCTTCTCGGCGGAAAATCCAGAGATCGCATCCGCATGTACGCACACATTTTTGGCAATGTCGATTATGCTGAGATGGAAGAACGGGAGTGCCGTGATCTGCTGGTAGAGCATGCGAAAAAGAAAGTAGAGAAAGGATTTAAATCTCTGAAAACACCGTTTATCTGCCCGTATCGCCATATTGAAACCCCGGCGATGGTGACACGCTTTGTGGAGCGGATCGCGGAAATCCGGGAAGCAATCGGAAACGACATTGATCTGGCGGTTGATTTCCACGGACGGGTTTCGGCGGCAATGGCACCGTGGCTTTGCAGAGAACTGGAGCCGTTCGGTCTGATGTTTGTCGAGGAGCCGGTACTGCCGGAGAACGTGGATGCGATGGCAAGAGTAGCGAGGATGACTACGATACCGATCGCTACCGGAGAGCGGAAATTTACTACATTCGAATTCCGTGAGGTACTGGAAAAGCAGGCAGCGACTGTGCTTCAGCCGGATCTGTGTCATGCAGGCGGTATCTCACAGGTAATGAAGATTGCGGCAATGGGAGAGACGTATTATTGCTCCATGGCGCCGCATAATCCCCTTGGCCCGCTTGCGCTGGCGGCATGCCTGCAGGTGGATACTGTGATTCCGAACTTTACAGCACAGGAACATCCGTCATTTGAGGATGGATGGGATCTGGGTGGTCCGTATCTGAAGAAACCGTTTGAAATCAAAGATGGTTATATTGATATTCCGCAGGGTGCGGGTATGGGTATTGAGATAGACGAGGCTGCTCTAAAGGAATATGCATACGATGGACGATGGGAGACACCGCGTGTATCCTTTGCGGATGACCATTCCTTCGGTGAGTGGTAGAAAAAGGAGGGAGCCGCGGGTGACACGAAACAAAAATAAATTTAACATTACGCCATATCTTTTCATATTTCCTGTGTTTGTACTGCTTGCGGCACTGGTTATATACCCGATTTGTTATGCGCTGTATCTAAGTGTCATGAAGACGAATCTTACAAATAAGTGGGAGTTCGTGGGTGTGGCAAACTATCTGTCGATTTTCAAAGACGGGAGTATGGTAAAGAGCCTTCTGACGACTTTTCAGTTTACCGTGGTTGTTGTTCTGGGACATCTGGTGCTCGGAACCATACTTGCACTTGCGCTGAACAAAAAACGTCCGGGCGTCAATGCGTTCCGTACGGTTCTGATTATTCCCTGGCTTTTGCCGGATGTGGTTGTTGCTCTGCTGTTTAAGTGGATTTTTAATGCGAATTATGGTGTGTTCAACAATATTCTGATCCGCCTGGGAATATTGGAGAAAAACCAGGCGTGGCTGAGTACCGGTCTGGCATTTGTGATTCTTGCCGCTGTATGTATCTGGAAGGGTTACGCACTGATCATGGTGAACATGATGGCAGGCTTCCAGAGCGTACCGGAGGATGTGTACGAGGCGGCAAAGCTGGATGGTGCCAGTCCTGTACAGACATTTTTCCGTATCACCGTGCCAATGATCAGACCGGTTATCTCCACTGCGGTAATTCTGGATACAGTATGGTGGTTTAAGCATTATACCATCATTAAGCTGCTGACAGATGGCGGACCGAACAATGCAACATCAACCGTCAGTATTACCATATACAAAGAGGCATTTTCCTATCACAATTATGGAGTTGCCGCGGCAGGTGCCGGTGTGGTATTTGTTGTCTGCTGGCTGATCAGTAAAATTATGAGGAGGGTGATGGATCAGAATGCATAAAAAAAACAAGTCTTTATCTAGACATAAAAAAGCAGAAGGAACACTCTCCTATTTCGTACTGGTTCTCGGGGCGTGTATGGTGATACTGCCAGTTCTGTGGATGGTTATTACTGCAGTGAAAAATGATATGGAGATTTATCAGATGAACGGCAGAATTCTGCCCGTGGAAGTATCCTTTATATCGTTTGTGAGAATCTGGAGGGATTACGATTTTGCGCTGTATTTCCGGAACAGTTTGCTTGTTACGGCTGCTGCGGTTCTGGTTTCGCTGATTGCTTCGGCTCTTACCGGTTACGGAGCCACCAGATTTGAATTTAAGGGAAAAAGCGCGTTTTTATCATTTATTTTGATGACGCAGATGTTTCCATCTATTATGCTGCTGGTACCGTTTTATAAGATACTCAGTATATACGGGCTGAGTAATTCTCTGGTAGGGCTTTGCGTGGTTTATATCTCATTCACGATTCCCTTCTGTTCGTGGATGATGGTGGGGTATTACCGGACAATTCCGGTGGAAATTGATGAATCTGCCGCAATTGACGGAGCCTCCAGTCTGCAGACGTTTATCAGAATTACGTTGCCTCTGGTACGGCCGGGGCTGGTATCCTCTGCGATCTATGCATTTATCACATGCTGGAATGAGTATATGTTTGCAGCAATTTTAATTATGAACGATAAGATGAAAACGGCGGCTGTCGCAATCGCTGAAATGAATGGCTATTACAGAATTGCGTGGAATGATATGATGGCTGCCTCGCTGGTGGCCTCGGTGCCTCTGATTATTGCCTTCATTTTTATGCAGAAAAGCTTTATCAGCGGTCTGACTGCCGGAGCTGTGAAATAATGAAGAATATAGCATCTGCCGTGGATTCAGGAATGGGGGTGTTGGAAAGGATTTATGGGTTGCGGCAGACAAGCAATATTACAAAATGAGAAGAGAAAGGAAGAAAAATTATGAAAAGAAAATTAGCGGCTGTACTTAGTGTATCTATGCTGGCTTCCCTGTTTTCGGGAGTCGCTGCGAATGCGGAAGAAGAAATTACCCTGACAATCATGTCCTGTCTTCAGACGGAAGACGAAGCAGAACTGGAGTCCGCGATGGCGGAAGCTTATATGGCAGAGCATCCGAATGTAACAATTGAGTTTATTTCGGTGGCAAATAATGATCTGGATGCACAGGTGACAACCATGGCCGCATCAAATGATCTTCCGGATGCGTTTTTTATGAACTGTGCATTTATGTCTACGGCTCTTGATATGGGAATCGTAGCGGACGCAAATGACTATATTTCGGATGAATTCAAGGCAGATCTTTCTGAAGAGGTTATTAATTACTGCACGCTGAATGATACTTTGATGTTTATTCCGTGGTTTCAGATCCCGGTAGCATTGATTTATCGGGCAGACTGGCTGGAGCAGGCGGGAATCGAAAAGATTGAAACGATGGATGATTTCCGTGAAGCAGCAAAGAGCTTTACAGAGATTTCCGGTAACTATGGATTTTCTATGGTAGGTGCAAGAAATGGATCCGGTGAAGCACGCTTTTCTGTATATGCAAAGGCTTTTGGTGTAGATGAAGTCTGGCAGAATGAGGATGGTACATGGGAGAGCGATCTGACTTCTGATAAATTTAAAACGGCGCTGCAATCCTTTGTAGATCTGGATCTGGTGGATGGCGTGGTTCCGGCAGGTGCATCCGAGACAGCATACCAGGATGCAGTTACATATTTTGCAAATGAGCAGACCGGTCTTATTATTTCCGGAAGTAACGCAGTGGGAGCAATCTTAAACCGCAATCCGGAGCTGGCTGGAAAGCTTGGCAGTGTGCCGATTCCGGCAGCGACGACAGAAGAAGGCCGTCACGTAACAAATCTGCAGGTGTCTGGTTACACTATCACAACAGCGTGTGAGCATCCGGAAGAAATGGCGGATTTCCTGGAATTTATGGCGGGCTATGACAATGCGGTATCTTTTGGCTCCGCTACAGGACGTATTCCGGTTACAAACAGTGCGCTGGCAGATGAAGCATTTACAGGTTCAGAGTACATTGGATTCTCAGAATGCATGCAGTACTCTCTTCCGTACTCTACCTTCCCGGCATATGCGGAGGTGCAGGATATTTTCGGGGAAGCATATAATTCCATGCTGACAGGCAGCAGTCTTGATGATGCGGTTGCGACGGTTGACGGACGTATTACCGAGCTTCTTGGAGAGTATAATCAGTAAGACGGGCGAAGGAGCAAAATAATGAGGATAGCGATTGGATGTGATCCAAATGCCCGGGATTTTAAAGAGACACTCATACAGTATGTTCGGGAACTTGGGCATGAATGTGATGATTTTGGAAGCACAGATCCTGTCTACGCAAATGTCGCTATACGTGTTGCCCAGGATGTCGCGCGGGGAAACCATGACCGCGGCATTCTGGTGTGCGGCACCGGCATCGGCATGAGCATTGCGGCAAACAAGGTGAAGGGAGCCTACGCGGCACTGGTAAATAATGTGTTTCAGGCACAGCGGGCGCAGCTCAGCAACCGCGCCAACATTATTACCATGGGAGCGCAGGTGACTGGAATCGAGGTTGCCAAGATGATGCTGAAGGAATATCTGGGGTGCACGTTTGACGTGCATTCCCGGTCGATGCCGAAGGTACAGCAAATCTGTGATTATGAAGAGGGGGCTATGAAGTAGATGGCTTTTTCGGATAAGGTAAAGGAATTGGAATATATCTCCTGGAAATGCCGGAGAAATGTGCTGCGGATGGTTGAGGCAGGCGGACATGGTCATCTGGGTGGCGCTTTGTCCGCAATTGACATCGTGACAGCACTTTATTTTGGCAAAATGGCAGGAAAGCCTGATGATCCGCAATGGGAGCAGCGTGATCGTTTTATCCTTTCTGCGGGACACAAGTGCATGTGCCAGTATGCCGTGCTGGCTGAGAGAGGATACTTCCCAAAGGATATTCTGGATACTTACGGTTCTCTGAAATCGCCCATTCCCGGACATCCGGATATGCACAAGCTCCCTGGTATCGAGGCAAATACCGGTGCGCTTGGACACGGGCTTGCCATTGCGGCTGGCATGGCTCTGGCAATGAAGTGCAATAAACAGCAGTCACGTGTGTACACCGTTATGGGGGACGGAGAGCTGGCAGAGGGCTCTAACTGGGAGGCAGCAGCGGCTGCCGCGCATCATCAATTGGGAAATCTGGTATTGTTTTTAGACAATAACGGTCTTCAGATCAGCGGCAAGGTAGAGGATATTATGAATTTCATGCCGGCAGGAGAGCGCTTTGCGGCTTTTGGCTGGCGGGTGATGGAGATTGACGGCAACAATATGCAGGAAATCATGTGCGCGCTGGATGATATTCCCACCGGGGGCACGCAGCCTGTCATTATTGTAGCGCATACTGTTAAGGGGAAGGGGATTTCTTTCCTGGAGAACAAGGCATTCTGCCATTTCTGGAGTCCTTCAAAAGAAGAGCTTGGGCGCGCGATTGCCGAGGTAGAGAAAAGAATAGAAGAAATGCGGACAGAGCTGGAGGTGAGAGCATGATCGGGGAGAAGATGGATCCGAGAAAAACCTTTGGCGCTGCGGTGACGGAGATTGCTGAAAGCAGAGAAGATATTGTGATCTTATCTGCTGACAGCGGGGGAAGCTCCGGATTTAAAGAATTTGCCAGGAACCACCCGGATCGTTATTTCGAGTTTGGAATTATGGAGCAGGGAGTAACAGGCATCGCAGCAGGTCTGGCTGCAATGGGAAAGACGCCGGTCTTTTGCGCGATTGCGCCGTTTGTCACCTGCCGCAATTTTGAGATGTTTCGTAATGACTGTGGCTATATGCATCAGAATGTGAAGATTGTCGGAAGAAATGGCGGTTTTACCTATTCGGATCTGGGAGCGACACATCATTCTCTGGAGGATTTTGCGATTATCCGCATGATACCGGGGGTTGTTATACTGGCTCCGCAGACTCCGGGGGAAATCAGGGCGGCAGCAAAGGCGATGCTGGATTATGAAGGACCGGTATATATGCGGATCGGCAATCCTCCGATGGAAGAACTATGGGAGGAAAAAGAGTTTGAAATCGGCAAGGGAAGCATTCTGCGTGAAGGGACAGATCTTGCCATTATTACAACCGGAACATCGACGGCAAATGTGCTCTGCGCAGCGGATTTGCTGGCAGAGAAGGGTATTTCTGCAATGGTGGTGGGAATGCCTACAGTGTCGCCGGCTGATGAAGCATTGATTTTACATGCAGCGAAAAAGACCGGAAAAATTTTGACAGTGGAAGAGCATTATATTGGCGGCGGTCTTGGCTCCATTGTGGCGGAGGTGTGCGGCAGATATTGTCCGGTTCCGGTGAAAATGCACGGCGTAAAGAAAGAATATGCTATTTCCGGACCTTATGACGAGCTTCTGAAGTATTATAGTCTGGATGCACAGGGTATTGCCAGAGAAGCAGAAAAATTTCTGACGGAAGGATAAAAAATATGAAAAACAGTCTGGAAGGAATTTATATTCCGGCGGTTACACCGTTTGATGATCAAGAAGAGATTTCCGGAGAAATGCTGGTGCATAATATCGAAAAATGGAATCAGACGGATGTGTCGGGGTATATGTGTCTGGGGAGTAACGGAGAATTCCGGATGCTGGACGAAGAAGAGTCTCTGAATGTAATTCAGATATTTGCGGAACACAGAGCGGAAACGAAGGGACTGATTGCCGGAGCAGGACGGGAATCTCTGTATCATACATTGAGATTTATCGACCGGATACAGAGCATGGATCTGAATGTGGATTATCTGTCAGTGCTGACACCGCATTACTTTAAAAAAGCCATGAACGATAAGGCACTGATTGAATATTTTACTGCGGTTGCCGATTTCAGCCGGATTCCAATCCTGCTTTACTGTGCGCCGGGGTTTGCGAACACGGTATGCATTTCCTGCGAAGCGCTGAAAGTGCTGGCGGATCATCCGAATATCCATGGAATAAAGGACACCTCACCGGATATGATGGATGCTTATATGGATACGGTGGGAGACAGAGCAGATTTTCAAGTGATGGCAGGTTCTGTAAATACGCTGTATGAATGTTTGAAAAGAGGAGGAAAGGGCGCGGTAGTCTCCGCTGCTAATTACTTTCCCCAGGCATGTGCCAGATTGATTTCTTTATGGCAGCAGGCGGGAGAAGAAGCTTTTTTACCTTATTACCATGCGCTGCGCGGGCGTATCCGTCAGACCGGAGCGCGCGGCGGGGTGGCAGGTGTGAAAGCCTGCATGAATCTTTGCGGGTATCGGGCAGGCATTCCAAGAAAACCGGTGCAGCCGCTGGATGATGGTCAACTGAAAGAGCTGCGGGATATTTTATTCCTCGATCACCTGTATTTCTAAAAAATCAAATGCAATCTGTTCAATGAAATTGTCCTGGGTAAACCGTGTTTTGCTGTGGCGCTGGAATTCGCGGATGTTGGAGTCCAGCCAGATGGGTTTGCCCAGGTCGAATTGTGCGCAGATATCATCGAGCGCACGAAAAATCTTGTGTGTGCGGGTATCCTGTGTGTCGTCACAGATAGTCGTATCTTTCTGCAGGCGGTTGTCCTGCCATATTTTTCCCCATAAACGAAACATAATATTGCCTCCTTCACTCTGCTGCTGCTTCATCGGAAGCTTCTGAAATTGCCCATTCCGCGTCCGTAAGATCCTCCGCGAAGCTCCATTCTACCTCGCCGGAAACAGTGTGGATGGCGTAGGGCACCAGCAGCTCGCTTTCGAACAGGTCCGCAGCGGATGCATCTGTCTCCACCAGAATATAGTGATCGCTTGCCGGTACGGCTTCGACCAGAATATATTCGCTGGAGTAGAGCTTTTCGCCGCAGAAATAATCGTAAATCAGCCGGGTAATCTCGCGTATGTGGTCAACTGCCGCATTCGTGTCTGTTAAATCGGTTGACATAATGCAGAAAATATAATCACCATATGGTGTGTAGATGATAGCGGCATCGTTTTCTGTGTCGTCGACTTCGCCTGTTTTGTGGGAGATGTGGACACCATCCGGCAATCCTGCCGGAATTTTGTAGTTTACCTCCTGTTTATTTAAAAGTGTCTCAAAACGGAAGGAATAAAAATGTGATGCAAGTTCACCGTTATAAATCATTTCCAGCAGGCGGCCGCAGTCTGCGGTGGAGGTCATATTGATGCGCCCATCGGAAACCCACAGGGAGGGATCGGCAATACCGTTTACCTGCTGCGTGTTTGTAAAGCCATAACGGGCAATAAAGTCATTCACCTTTGCAAGCCCTGTCTGGAAATCGCCGCTTTCATCGCACATCTGGCGTACCAGTACATTTGAGGCTTCGTTGTCGCTGACGGTAATCATGGCATTCAGTGAAGAAAGGATAGTATCTGTTTCCTGCAGATTGCCGAGGACAAGCTGTTCATAGATAGCTCCGGCAATGTAAAGCTTGATCAGACTGGCAGATTCCATACTGTGCTCGTTGATTTCCATTGTTCTGCCAAGAGACAGATCCTTCAGATAGACGGACCAGTCCCCCTGATAGGAAGCAAGCATTTCTGTAATCTCTTCCTGCAGGGATGTCCACGAACGGCGCATGATCAGATTGCCGTTAAAGGAATGCAGTTCATAATCACTGTCCGGCGCAAAATCCGGGATATTGTTTATGCGGTTGAGAAGAAAGGAGCCGGTATAAAGGAGCGGCGGCAGACTTCCGAATGCTTCCAGCAGTTCTTCTCTGGTGAGAATGTGTGTCTGGCTGCTCATTTCTGCGTTGGCACTGGCTTCACCCGGGATACCCGCGGATATCCGGGACCGCAGATCGGGCCATTTTGCCGGGGCGTTGTCTGTCAGATTTTCGGCGGCGCTTTCTATGGCGAAGACAGGCTGCAGCGTGCAGGCGGCAAGCATGAGCGCGCCCAGTGCACAGCCGTAAAATTTCTGCATTTTTCTTAGATTCATTGCTTATATCCTTCCCCTTTCGCGAACAATACATGAAAATATCATACACGAAAGAAGTTTTTTTGTAAATAAGAATACCTGGAAAAATGGTAATAGAAAGAACGCACCGGGTTCGAATTATGAAAGGGTTCATTGTATAATCATCCTTTTTATGATAAGATAAAAGATATTGTGTAAAAGGTTTATAAAAGAAAATGGAAAGGAAGAGCGCAGATGGCAATAAAGACGACAGGCCTGGTTCATATTTACTGCGGGGACGGCAAGGGCAAGACGACCACTGGGATGGGACTTTGTGTGCGTGCCGCGGGCTACGGCTATAAAGTGCTGATTTATCAGTTTATGAAGAACAACCGTACAAGTGAGCGGAAGATACTGGAGAAGGCAGAAAATATTACGATAGTGGACGGGCTGGAGGAGGAAAAATTCAGCTTCCAGATGACGGAGGAGGAAAAGCAGGAGCGCCGGCTGTTTTATGCACAGCAATTAAAGCTTGTGACGGAGAAAGCGCGCAAGGAGCAGTTTGATGTGCTTTTTCTGGATGAGGTGATTTATACAATCCGGGCGGGGCTTCTGGATGAGACGCTGGTACTTGATTTCCTGGATCATAAGCCGGAAAAACTGGAAGTGATCCTCACCGGACAGGGACCGGATGAGGCGCTGCTGGCGCGGGCAGATTATGTATCAGAAATCTGCATGAGAAAGCATCCCTTTCAGAATGGACAGCCGGCACGGGACGGCATAGAGAGATAAATGTCCCTCAGGCGCCGCCGGGATGGGACACTATATGGGCAGCATAGGAAAATTTAACATATAAATCAGGAGGAAATTATGAGAGCATATGAAAGATTATTAAATTATGTAAAGGTATACACGACGAGCTGTGATGAGAGCGGGACAACGCCTTCTACGCAGCGCCAGTTTGATCTGGGCAACCAGCTTGCAGAGGAAATGAAGACACTGGGTGTGAGTGATGTGCGCATTGATGAAAAATGTTATGTATACGGTGTGATTCCGGCAACGCCGGGGATGGAACAGGTTCCGGCAATCGGTTTTATTGCCCATATGGACACGGCACCGGATTTTTCGGGCGAGCACGTAAACCCCCAGATGATCGAAAATTATGACGGAGGGGATGTCGCGCTTGGAACGAAGAGAGTTCTTGCAGTGAAGGATTTTCCGCATCTTGCCGGGCTGCGCGGCCGCACACTGATCACGACGGACGGAACCACGCTTCTCGGAGCAGATGATAAGGCGGGGATTGCCGAAATTATGACACTGGCGGAAGAACTTCTGGCAGGAGATATTTTGCACGGAAAAATCTGCATTGGCTTCACGCCGGATGAGGAGATCGGGAGCGGCGCGGATTTCTTTGATGTGGAGGGCTTTGGCGCGCAATTTGCCTATACGATGGACGGAGATGCGGAAAACCAGATTGAATATGAAAATTTTAATGCCTGCGGAGCGGATGTTACCTTCCGGGGCTTCTCCGTGCATCCGGGCAGCAGCAAGGACACGATGATCAATGCTTCTCTTGTGGCAATGGAATTTAACAGCATGCTTCCGTCCGGCGATACGCCGCGCGATACGGAAGGTTATGAGGGCTTTTTCCATCTCTGCAGTATGAACGGCGATGTTTCCGATGCGAAGCTGGAGTATATTGTGCGCGATCATAGCGCAGAAATGTTTGAATGCCGTAAAGAAACACTGCGCCATATCACAAAGCTGCTGCAGGAAAAATACGGCAGTGATGCAGTAACTTTAAAAATCACGGAGCAGTACCGCAATATGAAAGAAAAGATTGAGCCGTGCATGCACCTCGTAGAAAATGCGAAGCAGGCGATCCGGGATGCCGGAATGGTGCCGGTGGAGATGCCGATCCGCGGCGGTACAGACGGCGCAAGACTTTCTTATATGGGACTGCCCTGTCCCAATCTGGGAACCGGCGGACATGCCTTCCACGGTCCCTATGAGCATATCACAGTGGAGGGCATGGATCTTGCGGTAGAAGTGATGAAGGGCATTGTGCGGTTATACGGGCAAATGTAAGGAGCCATATATATGGATGCGACAGATAACAGGGTGCATGAAAAATTCATGCGTGAGGCGATCCGGCAGGCGAAAAAAGCATATGCGCTTGATGAGGTGCCAATTGGCTGTGTAATTGTGCAGGATGGCAAAATTATTGCGCGCGGCTATAACCGGAGGAACACTGACAAAAATACGCTTTCCCATGCCGAGCTGATCGCAATTAAAAAGGCGGCGAAAAAGACGGGTGACTGGCGGCTGGAGGGGTGTACCATGTACATTACTCTGGAGCCGTGCCAGATGTGTGCCGGAGCGATGGTACAGGCACGTCTGACAGAGGCGGTCATCGGCAGCATGAATCCGAAGGCAGGCTGTGCGGGAAGCATTCTCAATATTCTGGAAATGCCGGAATTCAACCACCAGGTACAGGTGACGCGCGGTGTGCTGGAGGAGGAGTGCAGCGCGATGCTCAGCCGTTTTTTCCGGGAACTGCGGGAAAAGAAAAAGAGTGTTAAGGATTTGTTGAGAAAATCATAAGTAATCGTATTGTAAAAATTAAAGAAGTTTTATCCTTTTCCGGGTTATAATTTTTATACTGACGGAGGAGGCTTATGAGACAGAAGAGGAAAACAGACATGAAAACACCGATGGTTCTCTGTGTATTGGCTGCGATGTTTGTGATTTACGCGGAGACAGCCGGTACAAAGAGCGGTTATACGGAGGAAATCGTTCCCGTGACAGAAGAAGCTGCAGTGCAGACCGCCGGAATGGAAGAAACGGAAGAAGCTGCAGTGCAGACCGCCGGAATGGAAGAGACGGAAGAAGCTGCAGTGCAGACCGCCGGAATGAAAGAGACGGAAACGGAAACAGAAGATCCGTTGGAGGATTATCCGGAAAGTCTGGCTGCATTTATGAAAAAATATCCGGAGGCAACGCAGTTTGTTCTGGATTATCCGAAATATAAAGATATACATAATGAAATTGACATTACCGGTGAAGTGAAAAAGGGCGAGCTGCCACTGTTTCTCCAGTGGGATGTGCGATGGGGATATGAGCAGTACGGCAGCGATTTCCTGGCAGTCACCGGCTGCGGACCAACCTGCCTTGCGATGGTGCAGTGCGGTCTGAGCGGAGAGACGAAGTGGAACCCCTATGAAGTGGCAAAGATGGCAGAGCAGGAGGGGTATTATGTGGAAGGACAGGGCTCTTCCTGGGATCTGATGCGTGCCGGAGCACAGAAGCTGGGTCTGCAGGTGTATGACGTGACACTGAGCGCAGAAGACATCATGGACATGCTGCGCGGCGGTATGCCGGTTATCTGCTCTGTCGGACCGGGAGATTTTACGGACGGCGGTCATTTTATTGTGCTTGCCGGAGTTAATGCGGACGGAAGTATTAAGGTGCACGATCCGAACAGTAAAATAAATAGTGAAAAAGCCTGGAATATCGAGCGGCTTCTGCCGCAGATCAAGGGGATGTGGGCATATCGGCCGGGGGATACGAAAGAAGAGGAAATGCTTGATGAAGTCAGGATCAGTGAAAGTACCGGGGAGAATGGATGATTCCCGAAAAAGCAGAAAAAGGCGGAGAAAGGTGCGCAGACGGAAGCTGTTTCTTCTGGCGGCGGTTGTTGTGATAGCAGTGCTGGCGGGCGTATTTGCCCGGCAATCCCGGAGAAAGCAGAGTACCGTTCCCGCCTGGATACCGATGGACGGGGAATATCCGGTCAGTATGCTGGAATTTATGGAGAAATATCCGCAGGCGACAGATTTTGTCATGAATTTTCCGGAAAAGAAGGACCTTCATCCCGAAATCGATATCACAAAGGATATGGAACAGGGCGGTGTGCCGCTGTTTCTGCAGTGGGATGAACGATGGGGCTACGAGATTTACGGGGATGATTTTCTTGGTGTGAACGGCTGCGGACCGACGAGCCTGTCCATGGTACAATGCGGTCTGAGCGGGGAGACGAAATGGAACCCTTATGAAGTGGCAAAGCTGGCGGACGCAAACGGCTATTATGTGAGCGGTGTGGGTTCCTCGTGGGATCTGATGGATGCCGGGGCAAGGCAGCTGGGGCTGCAGGTCTATGAGGTGCCGTTTAGTGCGCAGGGAATTCTGGATACGCTGCAGTCCGGCAGACTGATTATTTGTTCTATGGGACCGGGTGAATTCACTTATTCCGGACACTTTGTGGTGCTTACCGGAGTGGATGACGACGGACGGATATTTATTAACGATTCCAACAGCCGCGAGCGCAGTGAGAGAACGTGGGATGCGGATTATCTGCTGTCACAGGCGGTGGCTATGTGGGCGTATGATTATTGAAGATGATGAGGAAGGAAACATGGAACGAATGAAACGTCTGAAAGAGAATATTGCGAAGGTAATGATTGGCAATCAGCAGACGACGGAGCTCGTGCTGGCGTGTGTGCTTGCAAAGGGACATGTGCTTTTACAGGATGTGCCGGGCACGGGCAAGACGATGCTGGCGAAGTCATTGGCGAAATCTATTGATGCAGATTTCGGCAGAATCCAGTTTACGCCGGATATGCTGCCGTCGGATGTCACCGGACTGAATTATTTTGATGCAAAGAGCGGAGAATTTGTGTTTGCAAAGGGACCGGTGTTCTGCAACATTCTGCTGGCGGACGAGGTGAACCGGGCAACCCCGAAGACACAGAGCAGTCTTCTGGAGTGTATGGCGGAGCGCCAGGTGACGGTAGACGGGACGACGCGCGTCCTGGAGGAGCCGTTTCTGGTGATCGCAACGCAGAATCCACTGGAAAACCTGGGGACGTTTCCGTTGCCGGAAGCGCAGAAGGATCGCTTCCTCATGCAGATTTCCATGGAGGATCTGACGCCGTTTATGGAGCGGAGCCTGCTGGAGCGTTTTTTGACGGGGCATCCGCTGGAAGAGCTGGAGCCGGTCTGCAAAAAGGAGGACATCGTGGAGCTGCAGATGCGGTGCAGTGGTATTTATATCCATGAGGATCTGCTGAAATATATGATTGATCTGGTACATGCAACGCGTAAGCATCCGCAGATTGAGCACGGTGTCAGTCCGAGAGGATCACTTGCACTGGCGCGGGCAGCGCAGGCGTTTGCGATGGTACAGGGAAGAGATTATGTAGTACCGGAGGACATTAAGGCTGTGGCAATTCCCGTTCTGGCACACCGCCTTGGACTTTCGGTGACAGAGGACAGTGACAGGATGCGGGAACAGCTGGTCCGGAACCTGCTCTCAAAGGTGCCGCTGCCGACGGAGGAGTGGAATAAACGGTAAAGAAAAGGCTGCGTCTGACTGATCATGTTACTTGCAGGGGAGCGGAATAAACGGTAAAGGAGCAGTAGTGCGATGCTGCTGATGATATTGTTTTTGGGTGTGGGAATTGCCTGGTGGCTGCAAAAGAATATATACCGGCGGCTCTGGAGGCGGAAGCTGGAAATTTCCGTTTCCTTTGCGCAGAAATATGCCTTTGAGGGGGAGACCTCTGCGCTGCAGGAAGTGATCGTGAACGGTAAGCTGCTTCCGCTCCCGGCTCTTGAAGTGCGTCTTTCCATGGATCGCAGTCTGGAATTTACCGGCGGGGCAAAGGACAATTCCAGTATCTCGGATCTCTCTTACAAAAGGGATATTTTTTCTCTTTTCGTGCGCCAGAGAATTGTGCGCACCCTGCCGTTTGTGTGCAGAAAGCGCGGTTTTTACTGCATTCAGAGAGCAGATATGATCGGATATGATTTCTTTTTCAATGAGGCCAGCTATCTGGAGGCGGAGCAGGATACGCAGTTTTTTGTATATCCCCGCCCGGTGGATACGGCACGCATCCGTCCCATCTGCCGTGCTGTTTCCGGCATGGTGCTCTCGAAAAACCGTCTTTACCCGGATCCGTTTGAATTTTCCGGCATCCGGGAATATCTGCCGACAGATTCTATGCACTTGATTAACTGGAAAGCTTCGGCTAAGAGCGGCAGTCTGATGGTGAACCAGTATGATTCCACCACCAGCATCCATCTGACGATTCTTCTGGATGTTGCGGACGAAGGTATCTGGAAATATGAGGCGCTGACGGAGGAAGGTATCCGGATTGCGGCATCGCTTGCTGCGCGCCTGGCAGCACAGAATATGGAGCTGGATATCATCAGCAATGGTGTCTGCAGCTATCCGGGAGAAGAAGAGCGGCTGGAATGCCTTGCCATGCATCTGAAGGCAGGCGGCGGTCAGATGCCGGAGCTGAACCGTAGACTTGCATGTATGGATACCGCGGGGAAGACGCAGCCGATGGCAGAAGTGCTCGCTGCGGAGACGGCGAAGCATATGAGAGAGCATATTTACCTGCTGATTTCCCAAAACCAGGACGGGGAGTTGCTGCATAGACTGCGTGCGCTGGCGGGAGGGGATAACCAGGTTCTGTGGATCGTGCCGCTGCATCCGGCGATGGAACTTACCCTGCAGCAGACGGCAGGCATTCAGATCATGCGGTGGGAGGTGGCGTCATGAGGAAAATGACCGTTTGCATAGCATGGCTGCATGACTTACTGCTTTTTGCAGGATGCTATATTCTGATGCCTGTCATCCTGGGGATGGAGACTGCGCAGGCTGACCGCTATTTTGCCGGCAGCTCCTGGCTGCTTCTTCCGATCATATTAAGCTGGATCTGTATTCGGAAAATAAAGAGATTTGTGCTTTATCTGCTTGCAGGTGCGGCAGTCACAGTGGGCGTGAAAATATTGTCCGGCAGTCTGCTGACAGGCATTTTGACAGCGGTTATTTTTCTTGTGCGTGGATATGTGCGCATCAAAAAAGGGAAGCTGAAGAAAATGCTGCAGGAAATGCCTGGTGAAGCAGGTGCCGGACTTGACAGGGAGCTGTGGGAGATTCCGACGCTGCTGGATGAACCGGGGGCGCTGCACTGGCTGGTGTTTGCAGGATACTATGTGATACTGCTGTACTTGAGAAAGGGAGAGATGTTAAGCCGGATCCTTTATATGGCGGCAGCTGATGTGTTTCTGGTGTTTGTTTATCGGTATCTGACAGATCTGCGCTTTTTTCTGGAGGATCATGAGCGGATTGCGAATCTTCCAAAGAAAAGCGTAAGGAAAGCGGGACAGATGCTTCTTGCGCTTGCGCTGCCGCTGCTGCTGGCGTTTGTGCTGCCCTCTCTGCTTTGCCCAAAGGAGCCGCTCACAGAGCTGAAATTTGAACTCGCTGACGTGTCTGTTATGCCGGAAACAGAAATTCCGGAGATGGAAAACGGCGGCGCCGGGAATCATTTTATGGATATGCTCCGGAAGGATATGCCGGAACAGCCCGCATGGATCGGGGTACTGTCTGCTGTGCTTATGTGGGTATTTTCCGCGATTATTCTTGTGGTCTGTATTGTTCTGATTTATCGCCTTTGCAGACATATTATGCAATCCTTTGCGGCGGGGGAGGAAGATGAGGCGTTCTTTACCGGGGAGGAGATGGAAGAGCAGACGCAGCCGGTGCTGCGCAAAAAGAGAGCTTTCCGGCGGCGGACGGATGCGAACCGGAAAATCCGCAGACAGTACAAAAAAATCATCCGCAGGAATCTGCCGGTCATTCCGGGCGGATGGGAAACTCCCGGGGAGCTGGAGGAAAAAGCAAATGCACAGACTGAGACAGTTTCCAAAGAGCTTCATGAGATGTATGAAAAGGCGCGCTACAGCTCTGAATGTGAATAGAATTTTGTTATAACAAAGGAGCCTTTGGAGTATTAAGCTGCACGCAAAGATACAGAAGGGGCGGACAGGACATACAGAGCGAGGGCATCGCTCAATCACCTGATTTGATGATTTTGCGACACCCTCTTGATATTTTCCGGATTTTGCCCCGAAAAGCTTTATTTCATGAGTTCATAGATCTGGCAGCAGTCGTTTTCGCTGAGTTTTGCGAAATTGCCGATAGTATGTGTTCCCTGGCCGGTCGTTTTTGCAGCCATTAACTGAAACTGATTGTCTGTAATACCAAGGTCCGCAAGACGGGTCGGCATTGCAAGCTTTTTAAAGAATTCCTCTAATTTGTAAATTCCGGTCAAGGCAGTTTCCTCTGGATTAAAATAGTTCATTTCCACATCGAAGACTCTGGAAGCAAACTGACAGAAACGCGGAATATCATGTTTGAATACATATTTCATCCAGGCAGGGGTCACTACTGCCAGTCCGGCGCCGTGAGCAATCCCGTACAAAGCGGATAATTCGTGCTCCAGATCGTGGGAGGCCCAGTCACCCGTCTTCCCGCAGGAGAGAAGATCACAATGGGCAAGGGTAGACGCCCACATCAAATCAGCTCTGGCGTTGTAATCGGACGGATTGGCAATGGCAGCAGGCGCGGCGTGGATGATTGTTTTTAAGACAGCCTCGCTCATGCGGTCGGTCAGCTCCACGGAAGGAGTATTTGTAAAGTAACGCTCCATAATATGGGACATCATATCAACGGCTCCGCATGCCGTCTGATAAGCCGGCAGTGTATAGGTGATTTCCGGATTTAATATGGAAAATTTTGAACGGGATTCTTCGCAATCAAAGCCTCTTTTTAAAAGCCCGTTTTCATTGGTAATGACCATAGATTTAGAGCCTTCACTTCCGGCAGCGGGAATCGTTAGGACAACCGCTCCGGGGTACGGATGCGGATTGGAAGCCTTGCCACAGAAATAGTCCCATACATCTCCTTCATAATCAATGCCGATGCCGATGGCTTTCATGGTATCTATAACACTGCCGCCGCCGACCGCAAGAAGAAAATCTATCTGCTCTTTTCTGCACAGTTCGATTCCCTCGCGTACTTTTGAAAGAACCGGATTGGGCTGTACGCCGCCCATTTCCGTATATTCTATTCCGGCTTCAGAAATGGACTTTGTGACGCGGTCCAGCAGTCCGCTGGCTTTAGCACTCTTTCCGCCGTATAATACTAATACTTTTTTGGCACCGTATTTTTTTAAATAGCTGCCAGTCTGATTTTCCGCCTCCTTTCCAAATATAAATTCTGTTGGACTTTTGAAAATGAAATTCTGCATAATAAAAACCTCCTTAAATTTAAAATATAATTATTAACCCTTTACTGCGCCTGCCATCATCCCCTTAATTAATTTATCCTGTCCGAAAGCAAATGCCAGGATCATGGGGATGACAGAAATAAAAAGTACAGCGAAGAGCATAGGCACATTGCTGGAATATTGCCCTCTGTAGTTCCATAATGCCAGGGGCAGGGTCCTGGACTCCGGGGATTGGGTCAGAACCAGAGCAAAGCTGAACTCATTCCACATGGCGATAGCATCGTAGATCGAAACAGTAACGATACCGGCCTTGGAAAGAGGAACGATGATGGTAGAGAATAGCCGGATATGGCCGCAACCGTCGATTTTGGCTGCCTCCTCCAGTTCTACCGGGATCTCCCTCATGAAATTTGTCAGGATAAAAATCGTAATCGGGAGATTGAAAGCCACATATGGTCCCACCAGCCCGGCGAGTGTGTCGTATAATCCTACATCCCGGGTCAGCAGGTAAATCGGAATCAAGGCAACATGGAGGGATATAGACATACATGCGACAACAAGCATAAATAGGGTGTTTGTCCATTTCAGCTTCATGCGTGAAAACGCATATGACGCACAGAGAGCCACAAACAGCAGAATAGCCAGTGAAACGACAGTCACGATCAGGCTGTTTTTAAAGTAACTGAAAATGCCGTCCTCAAAAACTTTTACGTAATTTGACAGTTTGAGCTCCTGAGGCATGCTGAAAAAGCCGTTTCTGCCGTAATCACGGGAGGATTTAACTGAGTTAATTAACATCAGATAAAATGGCAGAATCGAGACGATCAGGAAAATGGCAGCATATAATGCGACACAAAGTTTAACTATGATTTTCTTAAACTTTTTCATTTAAACCTCCTCCGTATTGCGGTTTATCAGGTACTGAAATACAAATGTAAACAAAGTGATGATGATGAACATACCGGCGGCAATGGTAGCGCCATAGCCCATCTGCCTGGATCTGAAGGTGGTGCGGTACATATAAGTGGCCATCAGATCCGAGGAATAGTTCGGACCGCCCTCGGTCATGATCCAGATCAGATCGAAATATTTCAGAGAACCAATAAGTGACAGGGTACATGCCGTCTTGATAGAATTTTTCAGCATAGGAAGAGCCACGCTGAAAAAATATTGCCGCAGATTGGCTCCGTCGATAATCGAGGCCTCATAGATTTCCATCGGTAATCCGCTGAGAGCTGCCAGGAAAAAAATCATGTAATATGGAATGGCAGTCCAGCAGATAACAGAAAATACAGCAATCAATGACAGAGAGGGGTTGCCCAGTACGTCAATGGTTTTTCCGCCCAGTAGCTTTGAAATTGTGGTGATGATGCCGTTTCTGGGATTATATATAAAAGCAAAAAGCAGTCCCACTGCGGTTGTGGAAAACAGGCTTGGAAAATAATAAATAATTTTCAGAATATTCGTTTTCCTTCCCAGACGGTCCAGCATAAATGCCAGCGAAAGTGCAAGGGGCATCTGGATCAAAATGGAAAATACCGCAATAAAGATGTTGTGTCCTGCGGCACTCCAAAAGTGTGTATCGTGGAGCATCTGCTTCCAGTTACTAAGTCCGACAAATTCCTTGTCGGGAGAAATGCCGTTCCATTCCAGAGTGCTCAGATGGGCTACATCGAAAATGGGATAAATAATAAAAATGGCGATGAAGATGAATGCCGGCAGCAGAAATAGCGCTGCTATAATATTCGGATTCAGGCGAGTTCGTTTTGTTTGCATAGCACACCTCCCATGTAGGTAATTTCTTTTGAACCGTCCCGGAAAACTACTTTGAGTGAGTCGAAACATGCGGCAAGCTGCATTAGTTTTTCCCTGGATGGTGGGTGGATGGTATCTAGTTTAGACCGGTCTGCAGCTAAGCTGTCGTATTTTCCGATTCCGAATTCGTGATAGGGCATCAGTTCGAGATACAAAGGATTTTGGAGCTTTCTGATATTATTCTGGAATGCCCTCATTATCCCTTCTGTATCGTTTACTCCCGGTATGACGGGGATCCGGATGGCATAGGGAAGACCGCTTTCATCTAGTAAGGAAAAATTCCGGATAATTTGTTCATTTCCGACTCCGGTAAGGGACTTGTGAATGGAAGAGTCGGGGTGCTTCATATCAGCGAAGAAGAAATCTGTGCAGGCCAGAACGTTTTTGAGAGCCTCGGAAGGAACGTTCAGCGCTGTTTCTATGGCTGTGTTGATGCCGCGGGCTTTCAAAATCCGGAAAAGCCCGGCTATAAATTCTGACTGGAGCAGCGGTTCGCCGCCGGAGGCAGTGACACCACCTCCGGAATTATCGAAAAATGCTTTGTCGCGGCAAACCAGATCAGCCAGTTCCTCCAGCGCAACTTTTTCTCCGGTTTTAACCAGACTGCCTGATGGACAGATATCCGCACACTTTCCGCACTTTATACAGCTGCTCCGATCAAAAACATGAATCCCCCGGCTGTCAAACCGGTGACATTGTTCTTCACATACCGTTTCGCACAGGTGGCAGCCGATACAGCGGTCGGAAAAAAACTGAATATTTACACCTGGGGTCAGAGACTCCGGGTTGTGACACCAAAAGCAATGCATGCTGCAGCCTTTAAAAAATATGGTGGTACGAATACCAGGTCCGTCATGCAGAGACATCCGCTGTATGTCAAATATCATTCCGTAGTTTTTTGAGGTTTCCATAGCTGCTCCTTATGATGAGTGACGGTATCTGCGGATAATATCATCCTGGACACTCCTGTTCAGGTCAACAAAGTGAGCAGAAAATCCGCCGACCCGGACGATCAGGTGAGTATAGTCTCCGGGATTTAGCTGTGCTTTTTCAAGCGTGGCAGGATCTACGGAAGAATTTCCCTGGAACATCTGACCACCCAGAGACAGGAACGTTTTCACGAAACTTTCCATGAGTTCTTCGTTGATCCAGCCTGGGTCGAAGTCCCACATGGAACTGCCGCCGCCGGTGAACCTGTGCATAGGTGTCTTGCAGTTGGAAATAATAGCGGCGGTAGCTCCCTTGGACATGGAACTGCTGGCAGGAGTGGTGCCGTGGGAGACCGGCGTATTGGCAAAGTTTCCATCCGCTGATGCGCCTAAATGCTGTGCACAAAGACCTGCCCATACAAAGGTGAAGACCACGGGTTTTACACGGCCGCCCAGACGGTTTTCAAAGGATTCGTATATTTCGCAGATGTCGTCAATAAAACGTTTTGCAAAAGCATCTGCTTCATCATTGTCCTGACCGTATTTTGGATAGGATTTCAGCCGGAGCCGAAGCACTTCATATCCCTCATAATTCATCTTCAAAGCCTTAATTAACTCATCTGCAGTACAGATCTGATCGTCAAAAACTGCTTTTTTTACGGCAAACAAAGCATCTGCTGCTGTTCCAAGCCCTACCGGGGATGTTCCGTAATCATGATATCTCGTTCCGCCGTCATGCATATTCCGGCCTCTTATCATACAGTCATTCATGAGGCTGGACGCGTAGTAGGTGGGACGGTACTGGGAACTGTACATGCTCCAGCGGTCGATGCATTCAAAATATTGATGCAGAATCCGTCTTGTTTCCTGCAGGAAATCTGCGTAATAGTCCTCAAAATCGTGAAACGCAGTTAATCCTTTGTAATGAGAGGAGGCATACGTTTTGTGATTTACCAGACAATAATTACCGGTGACGCTAAGCTCCACAAATTTCGGCATATTGTGCCAGCCGGAAAGAAGCATATCGCTGTTGGCCTGCGAGTTAGAAACCTCCATGCAGCCGTTTATTGTATAGGAAAGGGCTTCCTCGTACGGCGCGCCGCGATATTCCAGAGCGCCGGCAATTGCTTTATCGTTCAGAATCTGACCTCTGTTTCTTCCTTCAATTAAATAATGAGCAGCAAATTTCACAAATTCTTCAGGCGGATTTTCGGGCATTTTCAGATATACAAGCAGACAGGTGATATCCAGCTGAAGGGATGCTTCCGCAAACATATAGGTCAGAGGACTGATTGCCGGTTCTCCATTAGGATGGCTGCCGCCCAGGACAACGGTGTCGTTCATTTCTTCGTCCAGACGGATTCTGCGATCCATCTGAAGAAGAAGGTGACCGCATAAGTCAAAAGCCTCCTGCATGGTAATTTTATTTTCTTTCAGATCTCTCTCCAGATAAGGCCAGAGGTAATAGTCAAGCCAGCCCGGACCATATGTTCCGCTGGCCTCCTGCGTGACTGTATAATATACCATATTTACAGTCTGTACTGCTTCGCGGAAGTTTCTGGCCGGATAGCGGGGAACCTGACGGCAGATTTCTGCCTGCTGTGTCATTCCTCTTCTCTCCAGTTCCTCAACATAGCGGTCGTTGTAGCGGATCAGAGATTCCAGGATGATGTTGAGACCCTGGTAGAATTCCTGGCTTTTCGGATCATTTGTATGGGCCAGCATTCTTTCGGACTGCTCCAGAAGACCCTGCCAGCCCAGTCTCAGAATTTTCTGGAAACTGTGGGATTCATGACCATTCCAGAAAGCGTTCCCGTGAAGTCCCATCTCCAGAAAGTCAGTTCTTACTTCGGGACAGTTTGGAAAAATGTATTCCTCCAGTAATTTAGAGAAAGCTAATTCGTAAAGATAGCTTTCGTCTGCCAGCGATTTCCGGGGATGCATGTCCGGATCGCTGTCCGGATCAAAGATTCTGAAGTTAAATCTTCCTATAACAACATCATCGTCATCTATTTCTACAACCTGGTGATCAAACGCGTATGCAGTAGTTCTGGCGGTTCTCTCCCATAATGGAAGATCTGCATAGAGTGTTTCGTATGCATATTTTGTGTTTTTTGATATGGTCTGTACGGTTTCGCGGCTGGATTGCATCTTAATACTCTGTTCTTTTTTTAGGACAGATTCTGATAACTTCAGGTTTAACATTCGTATCCTCCTCCATAGTGAAATTGAAAATGTGATATACTAAAAAACATAAATAAAATATATCACAGAGACATATAAAAATCAAGATGTTTTTTGACTGCGAATGAATTATGCTGAAAAAATGCTGTAAAAATGGGGAAAATTCGATTTGCGCGCGGCATGGAAAAATGAATTGATTAGTTTGAGATATATCAGAGAATAAAAAAGTGTTGACAAAATATATTGCAGTGACTATAATGCAATTATAACAATTAGTACCGCTGAGGCGGTAACACGAAAGGAGAAGAGTATGATTAAGAGGAAACTGCAGAAACTAATGAGTGGAGCAATAGCGGGGGTAATGGCGATGTCTGTTATGTGTGGCGGAATCGGTTTTACTGCCAGTGCCGAGGAAGTGAAGGAGATTACCATGTGGGAGATTCAGACGGAAGAATCTATGCGAAGTGTTTTTGCGGACAGTATAGCCAGGTTCGAGGCGGATCATCCGGGATGGAAGGTTAATGATGTCGTTTATGCTAATGAAGATTACAAACAGAAAATTGCCATTGCACTTGGCTCCGGCACAGCACCGGATGTGTTTGTTACCTGGACCGGCGGAGGTATGAAGGAATACATTGAAGCGGGAAGGATCGCAGATTTGACAGAGTATATGAATAAGGATAATTATAAGGATTATTTTATGGATGCGGCGATAGCTCAGGCTACGGAAGATGACAAGATCTGGGCGGTTCCGGTGGAAAACTGTTCGATTGCAGCATTTTTCTATAACAAAGCATTGTTTGAGGAATATGGCATTGAACTGCCGACGACTCTGGAAGAATTTGAGCAGGTTTGCGATACCTTCCTGGAGAATGGGATTACGCCATTTGTAATTCCGAATAAGACCAAATATTTTGCTTCTATGCTGTATATGTATCTGGTAGACCGGCAGGCGGGTCCGGAGCTGTTTGAGAGTGCCGCAAATGGCGGCGAGCGCACTTTTGAAGATCCGGTTTTCACATGGGCAGACGAGAAAATGCAGGAATGGGCGGAAAAAGGATACTTCGGTGAAGGCTATAATGGCATTGACGGAGAAACCGGACTGCACCGCACGATGTTTTATAATGAAGAGTGCGCAATGCTTCTGGACGGAAGTTGGTGTGTATCGATGTTTTATAATGAAGCTCCGGACTTTGTAGATAATATTGGCGTATTTTCATTCCCGGCTGTAGAAGGCGGAGAGGGTGATCCGGATAATCTTGTAGGAACGCTGGGAGACACCTTCTACTGTGTTAACTCAGAATCAGTGGATAACGAAATGTGCTTCGAATTTATTAAGTATCTGATTGATGACACGGCAGTGGAGCAGAGGATTGCGGCAGGCAGAATTCCTCCGACAAAGAATGCGGTAGCGGAAAATGCGATTAATACGGAACTGCTTGGGCTTCTTCAGAGTGCGAAACACATTCAGCTCTGGTATGACCAGTATCTTAAGAGCGATGCCGCGGAAATTCATAAAGACAGCCTTCAGGCTTTGGTAGGCTTATCAATGACTCCGGAGGAGTATAATAAGGCAATGCTTGACGCGGTTACTAAATAAGAGAGCGAAAATATCAAATAAATAAGTGGCAGTGCTGTCTGCTGTTGTAATATATCAGGCTGGCATGTACCAGGAGCCAGCCTGGTACGTTTATCCTACTATATTTGCCAAAAATGGAAAAATCTATTGTTTTTTCTCAAGAATAACGATAACATATGATATATTTATGGAGTAAGTTTTGAGAATAAAAAATATTAGAATGTGTGAGGAAAATAAAATGGCAGAAAAGCGCAAAGAAAGTTTAAAAGAAATAATTTATAAGGATCTCAAGAGGAAGATTGTTTTTTGTGAGCTATTACCGGGGATGCCGATTCAGGAAGATGAGATAGCAAAGGAATATAATGTGAGCAGAACGCCGGTGAGGGAAGCATTGCTTCAGCTGAACAGGGAGAACTACATTACGGTTGAGGCACGGAAATCTACGAAGGTTTCCAAGATTTCCTTCCGCGAAATGAATGAGGTTATCGAAACGAGACTGGTTATCGAACCTTATATCGTAAAGTCGCAAAGTAAGATGCTGGATGCAGATACCGTCAGGAAACTTGAAGAGATTAAAAAAAGCTTCCGGGAGATTTCGCTGAGCGATGTGACCAGTCTGAGGCATTTTTTGAATATTGATTATGAGTTTCATTATCTTCTGGTCTGCCTGAGCGAAAATCGTCTGTTGATTGAATTCTGTCAGGATATTCTTCAGAGGTCGGTACGGCAGTGGTATCTGATGTGTGTGAGCATGGAAGGCCGTTTGTCCAAGGCAAAGGATGAGCATGAAAAAATTATTAATCTGCTGATCAAGGGGGATTTTGCCAGTGCTTCAAAGAATCTTGAACAGCATATCAGAGCGTTTTATGATTTGGTTTATTTTAGCTAAGTATTGAAATTATAGGGAGGAGGTTGGATATCGGTGAATTTATTTACAGTAGATTTTCAGTCCTGTTCGTTACATAAGCTGACAACTGTTAACGTTTTATGCCCCGCGGGCGTTAGGAAGGACGCAAAGCTCTCCTCGCTGATGCTGCTTCACGGGATGACGGATGACCAGACCGGGTGGATGAGACGTTCGCTGGCAGAAAATTATGCGGAGGAGCTGGGCATATGCCTTATTATTCCAAATGCGGATCTGAGCTTTTATACAGATATGGCGTATGGGGGAGATTATCTGACGTTCCTGGCGGAGGAACTGCCGGAGTTCCTCGGAAATTATTTTCCGCTTGCAGGGCAGAAAAACAGCACTTATGTAGCGGGAAACTCTATGGGAGGATATGGGGCCTTTTTACTGGCTATGCGGTATCCGCAGAAATACCGCGCTGCATTCAGCCTTTCCGGTCCGATGAAAATTGCATGGATCAACAGGATCTTGTCTGACCGGGAACTGGTGAACCTGTCAGTTTGGGGAGAGAAGGAGCGATGCCGCGAAATGGTCCGGCAGATTGTAAATGAGGAGCATATTCCGGAACTGCTGATCAATAGTCTGCTGGAGTCCGGTGATATGGTGAGAATCTTTCAGGGAATGTTCGGCAGCGATCCGCTGGCGCTGGAAGGCAGCAATGTGGATCTGACTAAATTAATAAAGAGTGAAAAATTTGCAAAGAGTCCGGTGGATTTGTATGCGTACTGCGGAGAGCAGGATTATCATTATGAGAGCAACCTTCTGTTTGAAAAACTTGCGGATGGTATGGGGATCCGGTATTTCCTCCGTACGGGAGCCGGCGGTCATGAATGGAATTATTGGAACCGGCAATTGCCGGATATATTTGAACATATAAAAAATGATTGTCAGAAAGATAGTTAGTTGTGAGGGGGACAGCGATGCGAAGAAGTGAAGCGATTCTTCAGCGTCCGGATTTCAATTTCAACAGAGCGGTTTACAAGACGATGGGTTTTTCCGATTCAAATCTGGAAAAGCCGATTATCGGGATTGCAAATACATGGAGTGAATTGTGTCCGGGAAGCTATAATCTGAGAAAACTTGCGGAAAGTGTGAAATATGGCGTATACGCGGCCGGCGGTACTCCTGTTGAATTTGGAGTAACCGGTGCCTGTGATGGAACGGCACAGGGAAATGAAGGAATGAAGTTCATTCTTCCCTCCAGAGATCTGATTGCGAATGATGTGGAAGTGATGGTGCAGGCGCACCAATTGGATGCGGTGGTTCTTCTTGGATCCTGCGATAAGGTAGTACCCGGTCTTCTGATGGCAGCAGCGAGGCTGAAAATTCCGGCGATTTTGCTGCCGGGCGGACCAATGCTGGGCGGTGAAGAGTTTGATGGGCGAAAATCTGATCTGACTTCTCTTTCAGAAGGAAATGGGATGCTGAGTGCAGGAGAAATCACTGAAGAGCAGTTGATTTATCTGGAGGATGCCTGCGGACCAACCTGCGGCTCCTGCTCCTTCTATGGTACGGCCAATACCATGTGCTGTCTGTCAGAGGCAATGGGAATGACGCTTCCGGGTGGAGCTCTTGTACCTGCTGTATACGCACAGAGGACGAGAGTTGCGTATGAGACAGGAGAAAAAATCGTCGAGTTGGTAAATAAAGATATCACGGCAGATAAAATTATCACATCTGATTCTATCGACAATGCAATTCGCGTATTAAACGCAACAGGCGGTTCTACAAATGGTGTTCTTCATTTATTAGCGATTGCAAAAGAGGTCGGAATTTCCAGCAGCGAAATGATAGAAAAGTTTAAGACCATCGGGATGAATACCCCGCTGATTGTGAAAGTGAACCCTTCTGCCAAATACAATATGGAAGATTTTTACCATTCGGGCGGTATTTTGCAGGTTATGCTGGAACTGGAACCGCTGCTGCATACAGAAGTTCTGACGGTTAGTGGCAGGACGGTGGCAGAGAATATTAAAAATTACAGACCGGTTTCTGTTAACCGGGAGGTTATTAAGACACTGAAAGAACCATTTGGGAAGTTCGGCGGTATTGCTATTGTGGAGGGAAATCTTGCGCCGGAGGGCGGGATTACGAAACCTTCTGCAATCGCCCCTGAAATGCAGAAATTTACCGGAAAAGCCAGGGTATTTGACGGAGAGGAAGCGGCTGAAGCGGCGATTCTGGGTGGAAAAATTAAAGCCGGAGACGTGGTTGTGATCCGTTATGAGGGTCCGAAAGGCGGACCCGGGATGCGGGAGATGTTTAAGGCTATGAAGTATCTCTATGGGGTCGGGCTTGCCACATCCACGGCACTGATTACGGATGGACGTTTTTCGGGGACAAATAATGGCTGTTTTGTGGGTCATATTTCTCCGGAGGCAGCGGAAGGGGGACCTATAGCCCTGGTTGAGGAGGGCGACGAGATCACAATTGATATTCCGGGCGGAAGCATTACTCTGCATGTGGATGATGAAATACTGCGTCTGCGCAAAGAAAAATTTAAGCGTCCAAAGCCGACGGTAAAAGAAGGTTATCTGGGTCTGTATTCACGATTTGCTTCTTCGGCCAGCAAGGGTGCGGTGATAGACTGGGACATTTGACAATTTGGAAGAGGAGGGATGGGAATGCCATTTGATTTTAGTAATAAAACGGTTGGAATCACGGGAGCGGCCAGCACAAAGGGGATTGGTTTTGCTATTGCAAAAATGTTTTTAGAGTGCGGTGCGGATGTATTTATCTGTGATTTGAGAAAGGATGCGCTGGACGCGGCGGAGATAGAACTGAAAAAATATGGAGATGGACGTATTAAGGCATATGAGGTAGATGTATCTGATCCATCATCCGTGTCTGCTATGTTCGAGTGTGCGAAGCAAGATTTTTCCTATATTGATGTATTTATCAGTAATGCAGGAATTTATCCCCAGAGTCTGATTTGCGATATGTCTGTGGAGCAGTGGGATGCAGTTATGAATATCAATCTGAAATCCGTATTTCTCTGTGCAAAGGAGTGCCGGGAAGCCATGACCCATGGCGGCGTGCTGATTAATGCAGCTTCATTTGCGGCTTTGATCGGATCTGCGGGAAGCGGAGCTTATGCGGCCAGTAAGGCGGCGGTATATAATCTGACAAAAACACTGGCGGCAGAGCTGGCGCCCTGCGGCATACGGGTGAATGGATATATTCCGGGCGTTATTGAAACGGGGATGACAAGAAATGTGATAGATGCGAAGGGAACTGAGATGACGGATGCAATTGCACTCCACCGTCTGGGAAGACCGGAGGATGTGGCGCATGCAGTCTGCTTTTTAGCTTCTGAAAATGCTTCATATATGACGGGAACATTTGTTGAAATCAGCGGAGGAAAGCTCTGCGTCCAGAATCCGGATTTTGCGTGGAAACAGGCGGCATCCGTCTGAGCAGCTTTTGGCATTAACGGAAAGGAGAATGGGATTTGCTGGAGTATTATGGAGCGGATACAGAATTTTCTCTGCTGGGAAAGACGGCCATTATTACCGGAGGTGCTTTCAGAGGCTGTAAAGACCTTTGGAAAGGTGGATATCCTTGTCAACTGTGCAGGTATTGTGGCTCTTGAAAAGGCGGAGCTGATCAGCGAAAGCGACTGGGACAGGACAATGAATATCAACCTGAAGGCTACGTTTATGATGGCACAGATGCTGGGCAAGTATTTTATTGAAAACAAAATTCCCGGATGCATTGTAAATATGGCATCCCAGGCGGGCGTTATAGCTCTTGATAAGCATGTGGCATACTGCGCGTCTAAAGGCGCGATCATTTCCATGACAAAGGTAATGGCTTATGAGTGGGGAAAATACGGTATACGTGTAAATGCTGTTTCTCCTACTGTTGTGCTGACAGAACTGGGACATAAGGCGTGGGACGGTCCGGTTGGAGATGCATTTAAACAGGAAATGCCTTCCGGGCGGTTTGCAGAGCCGGATGAGATTGCAGGTACGATCGCATTCCTGTGCAGCGGGGCTGCAGGGATGATTACGGGGCATAATCTGCTTGTGGACGGCGGATATACGATTAAATAAGCAGTAAGGAGGCTATCAATGGAAAAAGTCGGGGTAGCGATCATAGGACCGGGCAACATCGGTTCTGATCTGATGTATAAAATCAGACGAAGTAAATATCTGGAAATGAAGGTTATGGCAGGTATTGTAGAGTCGGAAGGAATTAAGCGGGCACGTGGACTGGGAATTGAGACAACTATAAACGGTATCAGCGATATTCTGGATCGCAGAGATATTAAAATTGTATTTGATGCCACGGGGGCGAAGGCTCATCTGAAGCATGCGCCGCTTCTGCGGGAGGCAGGGAAAATTGCTATTGATATGACACCGGCAGCTGTTGGACCCTATGTGGTTCCCTGTGTTAATCTGGCATTGCTGTCAAATGAGATGAATTTTAACATGGTGACCTGCGGAGGACAGGCGACGGTACCCATTGCCTATGCGATCAATCAGGCTGCAGACAGTATATATACAGAGATTGTATCCTGTATTTCTTCAAAAAGTGCCGGACCTGGAACCAGGGCAAACATTGATGAATTTACGGAAACCACTGCCCGGGCACTGGAGCAGGTGGCAGGCGCGGACCAGGGAAAGGCAATTATTGTTCTGAACCCTGCTGAACCGCCATTGATGATGACAAATACAATTTATTCTATTGTGCGCAATCCGGACGGGGAAAAGATTGCAGCGGCAGTCAGCGCAATAGTGGATGAAATCAGAAAATATGTTCCCGGTTATAAGCTGAGAACACAGCCGATTATTGACGATCATAAAGTTACGGTAATCGTGGAAGTGGAAGGCGCAGGAGATTTTCTGCCGAAGTATGCGGGGAACCTGGACATTATTAATGCAGCTGCTGTCGAAGTGGCGGAAAAGCTGGCGGCTGAAAGGTTTGGGGGGTGATCGTGATGAAAAGAGAAGTCAGACTGGTGGATGTGACACTGCGGGACGGAAGTCATGCGGTAAGTCACAGCTTTACAAAGGAGCAGGCAGCTGGCATTGCACGGGGTCTGGATGAGTCCGGGGTCGACATTATTGAAATCAGCCACGGAGACGGGCTCGGAGGATCTTCTATAAATTACGGGCGCTCTGGCACACCGGAGATGGAATTGATTGACGCTGTTTCCGGGGTGGTGAAAAATGCCAGACTCGGCGCACTTTTGCTTCCGGGGATCGGTACAATAAGAAATCTGGAGGAAGCATATGAT
This sequence comes from Lachnospiraceae bacterium UBA7225, assembly GCA_002473385.1. Lineage (GTDB taxonomy): Bacteria > Bacillota > Clostridia > Lachnospirales > Lachnospiraceae > Marvinbryantia. The sequence continues at coordinate 18,750 of DKTR01000039.1, read as the reverse complement.
CACGGAGTGCGCGCTCTGCGTGTTGCCACGCATGTGACAGAAGCAGATGTGGCAATTCAGCATATCAGGGTCGCAAAGGAAAAAGGAATGTTTGTCTGCGGATTTTTGATGATGGTTCATATGGCAGAGCCGGACAAGATTCTGGAGCAGGCCCGGATATTTGAAGAGGCTGGAGCTGATTATGTAAATCTGGCGGATTCTGCGGGACATTTAACACCGGATGAGGTAAGAAGGAGAATTTCTGTGCTGAGAGAAGGACTGCATATTCCGGTTGGATTCCATGCACACAATAACCTTGGCCTTGCAATTGCCAATTCTCTGGCTGCCATTGAAGAAGGGGCTTCTTATATTGATGGATCTTTGCGCGGTCTGGGTGCAGGTGCGGGCAATGCCCAGATGGAGGTTCTGCAGGCTGTCCTTCAGCAGTCCGGCATACAGAGCCGGGCGAATCTGGACCGGTTACTGGAAGTGGCAGAAAAAGAAGTGCAGCCGATTATGCATCGCCCCCAGGTGATTGATACGGATTCCCTGATGTTAGGGTATGCCGGTGTATATTCCAGCTTTCTTCTTCATGCAAAACGTGCGTCAAAACAGTTTGGGGTTACCACAAAGGATGTATTAATGGAGCTGGGAAGGCGCAAAATGGTAGGCGGTCAGGAGGATATGATCGTAGATGTGGCATACGAGCTGTCACAGAACAGAAAATAAATAGTATTGATTGCATTATAAGCAGAAATGGAGAGCAATATGAATAATTTTACTTTTTATAGTCCGACTTATTTTGTTTTTGGGAAAAATGAGGAGACGAATGCGGGGCACTATGTGAAGCGCTTTGGGGGTTCAAAAGTATTGCTGCACTATGGCGGCGGCAGTGTGATCCGTTCTGGCCTTCTGGACCGGGTCAGAAAATCTCTGGAAGAATCCGGTATTTCTTTTGTAGAGCTTGGAGGGGTAAAGCCAAATCCGAGAAGCGGGCTTGTCTATTAGGGAATTGAACTTTGCAGATCAGAAGGAATAGATTTTGTGCTGGCTGTCGGCGGCGGCAGTGTGATAGATTCCTCAAAGGCGATTGCAGCGGGAACCATTTATGACGAGGATTTCTGGGATTTTTACCAGGGGAAATTAGTAGAGAAGGCTCTGCCGGTAGGAACCATTCTTACGATTGCGGCAGCAGGCAGCGAGGGTTCTCCGGATTCTGTAATTACGAATGAGAATGGGATGTTTAAGCGTGGCGCAACAGGGGAAGGTCTGCGGCCGGTGTTTTCTATTTTAAATCCGGAACTGACCCAGACGCTTTCGCCGTATCAGGCAGCCTGTGGAATTACAGATATTATGGCGCATTTGTATGAGCGGTATTTTACCACAACGAAAGAAGTGGAAGTCACCGATCATATGATTGAGGGCTTGCTGATGACGATGGTTCATGAGGGACCGAGAGTGATTGCCGATCCGGATAATTATCAGGCGCGCGCCAACATAATGTGGGCAGGCACTGTGGCTCACAACAATTCCTGTGGTGTCGGACGCGTACAGGATTGGGCAAGCCATGATATTGAGCATGAGCTGTCTGCAGAGTATGATTGTGCACACGGCGCCGGTCTGGCGGTTGTTTTTCCGGCATGGATGAAATATGTGTATAAAAAGGATGTAATGCGTTTTGCGCAGGTAGCATCAAGGGTATGGGGCTGCGCGATGGATTTCGCCGATCCTGAAAAGACAGCGCTGGCCGGAATAGCGGCATTCCGGAAGTTTCTGGCATCAATCGGTATGCCGTCGACTCTGGGCGAACTGGGTGGAAAAGAGGAAGATATTCCCGGACTGGCTCATACAGCCTGCTATGGTAATGGCCGGAAAGGTCAGATCGGCGGATTTACGGCACTGGGCGAGGAGGATATCATTAATATTTACCGGCTGATGCTCTAGGCGTACTGCCCTGGCTGTTGAAAATGGAGGGTGAAAACAATGGCAAATCCGAAATGTCTGGTAGTATTGGATCTGAACGATGCCCGGCTGGAAAAGGCGAAGCAGTTTGGAGCGGATATTGTTATGAACCCCGGCCGGGAGGATGTTTCCTACAGAAGGTGTGGTGTCTCATAAACTTCCTCTGGAAAAGTAGGAAGAGGGATTTAAAATCGCTAAAACAGGCAGTGACGGCGCGGTGAAGGTTGTTCTGGTACCGTCAATGGAAGCATAGGAGGAGAGATATGCAGAGAATCTTAAACAATCCGGATGATATTGTAGATGAGATGCTGGAGGGTTTTTTGAAGGCTCATCCGGAGCTTGCAGAAAGAACAGAAAATCCCAGAGTAGTAAAGGCAAAGAGCATGGCGCCGGATAAGGTGGGTGTGGTGACTGGCGGAGGTTCCGGTCATAAACCGGCATTTATCGGATATGTTGGTGAGAATATGTGTGATGCGGCAGCGGTCGGTGAGATTTGTTCTTCGCCTACAGCCGCGGCTTTTCTGGATGCGTTAAATGTGCTGACCGGGGCAGGGGCGTGGCATGTCTCTACGGAAATTATTCCGGAGATAATATGAACGTAAAAATGGCAGTTAAAATGGCTAAAAAGCAGGGACTCGTGGTAAAAACCGTTGTGACCAATGACGATGTGGCTTCCGCACCGAAGGATCAGAGAGAAAAACGCCGCGGAGTAGCGGGAGAGATCCTGATGTGGAAGGCTGGCGGTGCCAAAGCAGCCATGGGCGGCAGTCTAGATGAGGTGGTCGCAGCAGCACAGAAGGCAATTGATCAGACCAGAAGTGTGGGAATTGGTCTGACACCGTGTACGCTTCCGGCTGTAGGACATCCGAACTTTGAAATTAAGGACGGAACTATGGAAGTGGGAATCGGCCATCACGGAGAACCGGGAATAGAAGTCTGTCCGCTGGAAACCGCATCTCAGATGGCTCAGAGAATGGTGGATGTGGTACTGCCGGATTATCCGTTTGTTAAGGGAGACGAAGTAGTTGTACTGGTATCCGGTCTCGGGGCAACGCCGGTTATGGAGCTTTATGTATTATATAATGGGATCGAGAAAATCCTGGTAAATGAGGGACTAAAGATTTATAAGGCATATGTGGGAAACTATTTTACTTCTCTTGATATGATGGGAGCTACACTCTCTGTTATGAAAGTGGATGAGGAGCTGAAAGAGCTGATTGATCTTCCAGTAAAGACGATGGGAATGAAATAAGTAAGAAGTTTTTGAGAAGGAGATGGAAATATGTCATCATTCAGGAATGCAGAGGGAAAACCCATATTGCTTAAAATGGTGAAAGGTATCCAGGACAATAAGTCATATCTGGGAGAAGTGGACGGTCTGATTGGAGACGGCGATCATGGCATGAACATGAATAAAGGATTCACACTTTTTGAAAAGCGTTTTAAAGATGAGGAATTTGGGTTTACGGAAGGTCTGGATGAGCTGGGTACTATTCTTTTCTCTGAAATTGGCGGTTCCATGGGACCGATCTATGGGACGATTCTGATGGATGCATCAGCCGCCGGTGAAGATATGGAGGATATTTCGGTAAAAGAACTGGCAGATATCCTTGCAGCGGGACTGACCGGACTTTCTGAGATTGTTGAGGCGAAGGTAGGAGACAAGACACTTGTGGATACCTTAAGTCCGGCGGTGGATAGTCTGAAGGAGTCTGCTGCAGCAGGAAAGGATCTGAAAGAAGCGCTGCCTGCTATGAAGGAGGCGGCAAAAGCAGGGCGGGATTCCACCAAAAATATGGTTGCAAGGTTTGGGAGATCCAGCCGTCTTGGCGAACGATCAAGAGGGGTTCTCGATGCCGGTGCAGTATCCTGCTGCATTATTCTGGAGGCAATGGCAGATGGCATAATGGAGCTGCTTTAAAGAGACATTTTCGTATAAACTGATAAAAAAATGGAGACTTCTTTGGAGGTCTCCATTTTTTTATATCCACGCACCGCACTTCGAATTCACACCACAGACGTTACCTCTACAGTTAACTCGGCTCAGGCACCCTCGCAACACACAAAAGGTTCTGCTTAGTGCTGCTTCATTCCTGACCTGACACGGTTCACAGAGTTTTGTTGTGCGAGACCCAAACGTCAACGCCACTTATAGAGGGCAGCTCCACAATGAAAAAACCCTCGGATTGGTATCACCCCTGCTGTAGCGGATTGC
>DKTR01000039.1:0-14313 GCA_002473385.1 Lachnospiraceae bacterium UBA7225 | reverse complement strand
GGATTGCAGGTACAGGGCACCGCTGGCTCCCCGGCTGCGTGGACTTTTTAACTATACCCTGTTTTTTAAAAAATGTCAATGAAATTAGGCAGAACTTTTTAAGATGCTATATTGTTACTTCTTTATTCACGCGAGCAATGAGCCAGGCACCGTGCTTGCACGGGCATCTGGCGGTGTTGTGCGCCAACGGGAAGAGGTTTGCAGCTTATGGCAATTTTGAACAAACAAAACAAATGATTTCAAACAAAATCCGTGATTTAACTGAAAAAACGAACAAAAAGGAAGATTTTGTTTCTTTAAATTCGTGCAAAAATGACATATACTGATTCCATCAACGCCAAAACTCATTAGAACCGGCCGGAGACGATGAAATAGGTTTGAGACAGGAGCTTTTGTTCGGGGGCATGGAGCTTCCGGCAGATTTGAAAAAGGAAGGAGAGTTTTTATATGAGAAAAAGATTTATCAGAGAAATGACAGCAGTTTCTGTGGCAGCGGTGATGGCAGTGGCAGGTGGAGCGACGGTTTTTGCGGAGGAAGTGCCGGATATAGAGGCTACAGGTACGGTTTATGATCTGGGCGGACTGACCCTTCCCATCTGTGAACCGGGGGAGGTAAGCCTTACCTATATGGGAAATGATACCTGGTGTGCGGGAGTGAGCTACAATGACGGAACGGCGGTGCAGCAGGAGATTGAGAAGCGTACCGGTGTACATATTGAGTGGGATACCTATAGCAGTGATGTGGAGACCGTGCTGCAGACCAGAATGGCTTCACTGGAGGGGCTGCCGGATATGGTGGAGGTACCTCCCTTTGACTCTAATGTGGGGGTAGATACGTATTCCAGAAACGGCATCTTGATTCCGCTCAATGATCTGATTGCGGAGCACGCACCGAATATCCAGGCATTATTTAAGAAGTACCCGGCTCTGGAGGCAATGTGTACTTCCTCAGATGGCAATATTTATGCCCTGGCAGGATGGTGGGGCGACATCAATGATTATGTGCCGGACTACCTCTATATCCGGCAGGACTGGCTGGATAATCTGGGACTGGAAATGCCCCATACAATTGATGAGCTTTATGATGTTCTGACCGCATTCAAAGAACAGGACGCGAATGGAAACGGGGATCCCGGCGATGAGATTCCGCTGGCTACAAAGGCTGGTCTGAAAAATCTTTATTATTTGATGACCGGTTTTGGGTATGATACCAACAGTCTCTGGTACACTGATATGGAAGGCAATGTACATTATGCCGCAGTGGAGCAGCAGTACAAGGATATGCTGACCTTCCTGAACAAGTGCTATTCCGAGGGTCTGATTTCCGATGATCTGGACGGCACGCTGCTTACCCAGAATATTACAGAGGATAAGGTGGGAATTGTGTGCCATGATCCGGCGGACAATATGGCTTCCTCCGATGATATGGCGCTGACTGGAAATCCCAACTGCAATTATCAGTTTATGCCGGTGATCCAGGCAGATGAAAACGGAACTGCGCAGATGACAAAGCGTGCGTTGACCTGGCACTATTATGGAATTACTTCTGCCTGCAAAAATCCGGAGGCGGCAATCAAGTGGATTGATTACGTGTATGCCAGCGAGGATGGCAGAATGCTTTACAGCTATGGTATAGAAGGTCTGTCCTATGAGAAGGATGAAAATGGTAATATTACTTTTACGGATCTGATTACCAACAATGAGACCTATACTTCCGCGTTCTCTGCGCTCCGCAGCATTGGCGCATGGCCTACTTACTTTATCAATGATTCCGGTGAAGCCTTTATGAAAATTTTTGAAGGAACTAAGGTTGAGGATGCCTGCAAGGCAGCCTATGGAAATATGCGGGATCCCTTCCCGGAGATGCTTGGAACAGCAGAGGAATCGGAGATTTATACCAGCATGTGGCCGGATCTGTCCACTTATCTGGATGAGATGTTTACTGCATTTGTGATCGGCACAGAGTCTCTGGACAATTTCGACAGTTATGTAGAGACCGCAAACAGCATGGGAATGCAGCAGATCATTGAGATTAAGGGAGCCCAGTACGCAAGATATCAGGAGATTACTGCCGGGTGAAAATCAAAGACCCCGATGCAGGCAACAGGGTATCAAAAGCCTGAAAAAACGGGCAGATAATATTTGAGAAAATTAAAAGAAATAAGCTCCGGCGCCGGAATAGAAAACGGCGCCGGATCAGAAAAATAAGGAGCTGAGGCAAGATGACAGCGTTACGGACATGGAAGAAATATATCAGGCGGGATTGGATGCTGCTGCTGATTATCCTGCCTGGAGTAATTTATTTTGCCGTCTTTTGTTATGGACCAATGTACGGCATTTTAATGGCATTCAAGGATTATAATATTTCGAAGGGGATCTGGGGCAGTCCCTGGGTGGGATTGAAACATTTTAAGGAGTTAGTGGGTTCTGTTTACTTTGGAAGGCTGGTGAAGAATACTTTTCTGCTGAGTATTGAGCAGCTTATCTGGTCATTCCCGGTGCCTATTGCTTTCGCCCTGCTGCTGAATGAGATACGGAACCGTAAATTCCAGCGGTTCGTCCAGACTGCGGCATATCTTCCACATTTTGTTTCCGTGGTGGTAGTGGTGGGAATTCTGAAGGATCTGCTTTCCTCCAACGGAGGTGTGTTGACCCAGTTTTTTTCTCTTTTCGGTGTGACACCGAAAAATTATTTTAATTTACCGGAGGCCTTCCGGCCCCTGTATGTTGGCTCCGGCGTATGGCAGGAGTTTGGCTGGAATTCTATTATCTATGTGGCTGCTATTGCGGGAATTGACCAGCAGCTTTATGAATCGGCAGCTCTGGATGGGGCAGGACGGTGGAAGCGGCTGATACACATTACCCTTCCTTCTATCGCACCCACTATTATTCTGCTATTGATTTTAAATATGGGGAATATGCTGAATATTGGATACGAGAAGGTTATTTTGATGTATAATGCGGCTACCTATTCTACAGCAGATATTTTTTCTACCTATGTATATAGAAAGGGATTATTGAACGCGCAATACAGTTTTGCGTCCGCGGTGGGGCTGGCTAACTCGGTAATCAATGTGATTATTCTGCTGGGGGCAAATTTTCTGGCAAAAAAAACAACAGAAATAAGTATTTTCTAAGTGACGGGAGAGAAGGCGGAAAAGATGAACAGAAAAGTAAAATTACAGAGAACGGATATATTGGTGACGATGCTGACAGTTCTGATTATAATTATTACTCTGTATCCGGTCATCTATGTAATCAGTATGTCCTTCAGTGACCCGAATCATGTACTTGCAAAGGATGTATATCTTCTTCCTAAGGGCTTTTCCCTGAAGGCATACAAAATGATTCTGAAAAATAAAACGGTGCTCCGTTCTTTTGGAAATACCGTATGGTACACCATTGTAGGCACCATCACCAGTGTGACGCTGACCGCATTTACTGCCTATCCCCTGTCCAGAAGCAGATTTTTTCTGCGCAGACAGCTTTCCTTTTTAATGACGCTGACCATGTTCGTCAGCGGTGGACTGATTCCACTTTACATTCTGGTGCAGAAGCTGCATCTTTACAATACAAGATGGTCTATTATTCTGCCGTATATAATTAGTGCCTACAATCTGATTATTACCCGCTCCTTTTTCGAATCTTTGCCGGAGGAGATAGCGGATGCTGCAAAAATAGACGGAGGGTCGGAGTGGACCATTATGACGAAAATTTTTATTCCGCTCTCGAAACCGATTATTTCTGTACTGACCTTATTTTACGGGGTAGGATACTGGAACAGTTATTTTGCGCCGTTGATTTTCCTGTCTAATGACAAATTACAGCCGATCCAGCTTTATCTGAGAGGTATCCTGCTTACCAGTGAGATGCAGTCCGCGGGAATGGGGATGGATGCGGTGCTGATGAATGAGCAAATGAAGTATGCGGTGATTGTGGTGGCGTGTTTCCCGATTATGATTCTGTATCCCTTTATCCAGAAATATTTTGAGAAAGGTGTGCTGATTGGGGCTGTAAAATAGAAGAGACGCAAAGCTTACTGAAAGTAATTATAGAACACGCTCTGAGGAGTGTTCTGCCAGGAGGAATGAAAATGAAAATAAAAGCGCCGGAAAACATGAGCAGTGCGGAACGTATTGCATTTTATGACTGTGAGGAAAATAAAAGATTTTATCAGTATGGAACAGCAGGAGGATGGAAAAAGTACGGAAGAAATCCGGTGTTTGGCGGGGAATACGGTACATGCTTTGATGTGTCCCTGCTGTGGGATGAGGAAGCTTCCCTGTTTAAAATGTGGTTTTCCTGGAGACCCAGAAAGGCAATCGGTTATACTGAGAGCAGGGATGGAATTCACTGGAGTGAGCCGGAGGTAGTGCTGGAGCCACAGAAGGACTCCGACTGGGAGGCAGATGAAGTCAACCGTCCTACGGTGATCTTACGTCAGGGGCGATATCAGATGTGGTATTCCGGTCAGATGGAGCCATATCGGGAGAATGGATGCTCTGTGATAGGATATGCGGAGAGCGCGGATGGGGTTCGCTGGCTGAGGCATGAGACCCCGGTGCTGGTTCCGGACCAGCCCTGGGAAAAACAGGCTATCATGTGTCCCCATGTACTTTTTGACGGGGAGGATGGGCAATTTAAGATGTGGTATGCGGCAGGCTGCAACCATGAGCCGGATGCCATTGGCTACGCCTGGAGCAGAGACGGTGTCCACTGGGAAAAATATGGAGAAAATCCGGTACTTTCGCCATCTGCAGAACATCTGTGGGAGAGCCACAAGGTGGTGGCACCCTGTGTGATTAAGGAAGACGGCTGGTTTTACATGTTTTATGTGGGACACCTTCATGAGGAACGGGCGCAGGTGGGGCTGGCCCGGTCGAAAGATGGAATTACCGGCTGGGAAAAACACCCGGATAATCCGCTGATTTGTCCGGATGAGGGAAAATGGGATTCAGTGGCGGTATATAAGCCCTTTGTTTTAAAGGTGGGAAATCAGTGGTGGATGTGGTATAATGGAGCAGAATATGAAGAACCGATCTGGGTATTTGAGCAGATCGGGCTGGCTGTGCTGGATAGAGAAGAATTATTTTACGATGAAAGTCCCGGACAGCGGCCATGAGGAGCGCATGCCTGCATGCAGCGAGTCATGGACATTGGGCGGCAGATGCGGGAGAGTTCTGTTTTGAATGAGGGGTAGATGATGAAGAGCAGAAGAAAAAACCAGACAAAATCGAAAATGTTTGCCTCCTATGTGGCGATTCCGGTTCTGATTTTAACGGTGATCTCATGTTTGTTTTCATCCGCCTATTATCAAATGGCTCAAAGACGGAACTTAGCTTTTGAGAACACGGTTTCTGAAAATGTGAATGAACAACTGAAGGGAGTGATGGATAATTTGCTGAAATCTGCGGTCCAGTATTCCATGACACCCTGGGTCCGGCGATTGAAATATATGCAGAAGATTCCGAATATGACGCAAAAGAGTATTACCGCTTCTGACATTCTGGATTACGCCAGTACCGTATCTCTGGCTGAGATTAACGAGAATCTGGTAGAATCCATCTATATCTATTATAGCCTGGAAGGCTTCGGCATCAGCAGCATTGGCCGGGTAACCTGGAATGAATATACAGATATTTATGGGATTACCTGTGAGGAGGAACGGTTTCAGTCCGGAAAGGTGCTGAATGAGAATAATCAGCAGTCCATTTACCACCATGTGTCAATGACAAAAAATGGAAAGCATACAGACGGTTTTTTTCTGATCCAGACGATTCCGATGGAGAACACTTATAATGGAGAAGTAAACATTTTGTTTTATGTTTCCTATGACGCATTATGCGATTACATCCGCAAATTTGCGGATGATGGTACAGAACAGTTCTATCTTACGGACGGACAGGAGGTACTGTGCGGTCTTGTGGGAGGAATGGAGGACATGAAGCGGATCGGGAAGGGGCAGCGGACGGAGGCCTATGAGAAGGCGCAGCTCTGGCCGGGTGAGTCCATCAGAGAATTGAAGTCAGAGGAAAGGGGCTTTTTTTACCGGAAGAGCCTGGGCAAATACGTTTCAGAATATACGAAAGCAGGAATGGCCATCGGGGCATTGCAGATTCTGGATCCGGATTCTCTGCACAGTGATTTTTTCAGCTTTCTAAAATGGATTGTGGCAGGGTACGTCGTGCTGTTCGTGCTGATTGTGCTTGTAGCTTCCAGACTGACGAAGCGCAGCTACCAGCCCCTGGAGCACATAATGGATCTGATTGATGAGAAGGATTGGGAAAATTTTGATGAATATCAGCTGATTGAACGTACACTGAAGGAATTCTATTCCCAGAAGGAACTGCTGGATGTGTCGGTCTATGAGCAGAATCCTTTGGTGGAGCAGTATCTTCTTCATGGTCTGCTGAATCAGGAGCGTCTCCGGCTGGATGAAGTGAAATATGTTAATACTATGCGGAAGTATGCAGGCTTTCGCTGTCTGGTGCTGAAGGACAGTATGGAGGTCAGACAGTATATGGGCGAGATTGACGCCTGCCTGGCAGTGTATCCTCAGATTCATGCCGCCTCTCTGAAGGAGGAGAGCTGCTATATCTGGGTGCTCAGCTATGGGGAGGAGAGTCTGATGGAGGAGATTGGGGATACTCTGGAGCAGACCTTTACGGAGATGAACTACCGGGAGGCTGTGATGGCTATGAGCGGCAGATATGAGGATCTTCTCAGAATGCCGGAAGCAATTCGTGAGGCGGTCTGTACGTTGAGTTATCATTATTTCTATCCGGAGAAAAAGCTGCTCCTGTATGACGGAGATTTCATTGGGGAGCGTGAGCAAGGAGGAGAGGTCTTTGAGATAACGGACGAAGCCATGAAGGAGCTTCAGGAGAAGGTAGAGGGACTCCAGCCCCAGGCGGTTGCCGCAGTTTACCGCCAGATAGCCTGGCACAATTTCAGGGACCGCATGCTGAGCCGGGAAAATTGGTTCGCAGGAATACACGAGCTGAATGAATATGTGGCAGAATTGTTCAGGCGTTCAGGCAGAGCGGAAGCTCTTGAACATATGGAGCTTTTGGAACCGGAAAATTTCGGCAGCCTGGACAGCTATCTGCAGACCTTTGAAATCAAGACTGCCCAGCTGATGGAGCGCTGTGCCTGCCGGGAAAACCCCATGTACGCGGTGCGGAATCAAATGATCCGTCAGTATGTGGAGGAGCATCTCACGGACGCGAACCTGTCACTGAGCGAGACTGCCCGGGTGACGCATTACACCTCCACATATTTTGGCAAATATTTTAAAGAACAGTTCGGATGTGCTTTCCAGCAATATGTGGCTGTGCGGAGAATTGAATGCGCGAAGAAATATTTGCTGGAGGATCAAGAGCGGAGAAACAAGAGCATCCAGGAGATTGCTCTGGCCTGCGGCTTTACCAATGATGTGACCTTCCGTAGGACTTTTAAACGGAATACGGGGGTTACGCCATCCCAGTTTGGAAAGGGAATGTGACCCTTAAAGACTCTGAAAATGCTCCCGCAGAATTTCTGCAAATTTCTCCGCCAATTTCCGGTGGCATTCCTCGTTTAAATGTACTTGATCCGCCTCATCCGGATAAACAATCTGTCCGGCATCCAGATACATACAGCCATACTGCCGGGCAATCTTCTCAAGAAGGACTGGAAGCATTCTGGAATATTTCACCGCCTCCATGCCGAATCCCGTATAAGGGCTCTTCTCCAGATGTTCGTCTTTCGGTGCCGGCGCTGCGATCAGTATTTCCGGCACCGCACATCCTTTTCCGTATATATGGCTGCGTATAAGTTTAATCAGCTTTTCTACACCGGCTGCTCCATCCTCCGGCAGTGCGCCGAAGCGATGCTTCCAGTCGTTTCCTCCCAGCATAATAATCACCAGATCAAGGGGCGAATGGCTGTCCAGCAGCATCGGAAGAGCTCTGATGCCGCACCGGTTGTCCGCCAATGGATCTTCCCAGACGGTAGTTCGTCCTCCAATTCCCTCCTCAATGACATAGTAGCTGCTTCCTAATAATTCCTGTAAAATACCTGTCCATCGCTTTTTTCTGGGATAGCGTTCCCCTGTCTTCGGATTCACTCCATAAGTGTTAGAATCGCCAAAACACATAATATTGATTACTTTCTCATTCAAAGTCTGCATTTCCTTTTCCATCCTTTACTTCAAATGCTGCTCTGATAAACCCCGCACATTTTTCTGTCTCATGCAGAATCATTTCTCTTCCCAGACCTGCTGTGGCATCTCTCGGATCATAGTGAACAAAATGCTCTGTCTCATGACCGCCCGCATCTGCAATTCCATAATTTTTGTAAAAAAGCTGTTCCGGTTTTTTCGGAAGCATCCCAAGATTCACAGCGTCCGGACGAAGAACCTGTGTAAGTGCGGTTTCCGCAAGCCCGGCATGTCCCAGCGGCGCCCCGCAATCCGGGAGCAGAACCATAATGGAAAGCAGCTTATTTTCTCCTTCGCTGTAAGTTCTGCATATTTTCTGCAAAATTTCCTTCTGCACCGCTGCACCATGTCCATTTAATATCACGATTCTATGGAAACCCATATCCAATAGCATTTCTACCTGCTGTGAAATGATCAGTTCAAAAATTTCCGGCGGCCAGTAACAGCTTTTCAGAGAATTATCCGGAAAATCCATTCCACGTATTGCTTCGTTCCCCTGAAAACCCAGCCTTTTTAAAGACTCTGATGTTCGTATGGTCTCTGTCCCGATATACAGTGGAGGAAATACGGCACCTCCCAGCTTTTGCGCCAGTTTTACAGCTACACCTTCTGCATGGATGGCATCAACTCCCATTCCAAGATGCAGGCTGTGCCATTCCATGGAGCCTACCGGCAAATATACCGGTTTATTTTCTTTCTGCAGTCTCAGCAATTCATCTGGCAGCATTTCTTCAAATCTGATCTTTTTCATTTATCCCTTCACCGCTCCTGACGTAAGTCCCTGAATAAAGTAACGCTGTAGGAATATAAAAATAATTGTCACCGGAATGGCTGCCACAACACTCGCCGCCATCATATACCCCCAGTTAGTAGATCCCATTCCCAGGAATGTCATGACCAGTCCGCTTGCCAATGTACGGCGCGCGTTATCTGTTACCAGAGTCATGGAATACAGCAGATCGTTCCAACTCCATACAAATCCATAAATGGCGATAGTGATCATACCCGGCACCGCTAATGGGAAAACTATTTTCCGCATAATTTGAAAATGGCCTGCACCATCAATCTTGGCACTTTCAATCAATGCATCCGGTATCTGGTCAAAATAGCTTTTTAGAGTCCAGGTTCCCACCGGAAGGGTGAAAACCGTGTAGCTGATAAGCAATGACCAGTAGCTTCCCAACAATCCGAGTCTGCGCATGATCTCATAGATGGATAACAGCAGTATGGCCTGCGGAAATGCCTGGCTCATCATGAAAAGTCCCATCACAAATTTTCTTCCCCGGTAGCGGAATTTTGCAAAACTGTATCCGGCAAATGAACAAACTATAGTGGCCATCAAACTGGAACAGAAGGATACGAAAAGACTGTTTTTCAGATATCCCATAATCTTGGAATCTGTCACAATATGGATAAAATTATCCATGGTTTTTGGTCCTGTAAAGAAGGCCATAGAAAAAGTATCGGAAGTTGGTTTCAAAGCCGTATTGATCATCCAGAGCAGAGGAAAAAATACGAATATGCCAATCAACACAATGGATACCCAGAAAAATGCCCGGAACCCTTTTGTTTTCTGAAACATTGTATGTTCTCCTTTCTCAGTCTGAATCTTTTACCTGTTTTAAATATACGATGCTGAAGCATGCCAGAAGCAGCGCCCACACAGTTCCGATAGTAGCAGCTTTTCCCATATCCCAGTTTTTGAAAGCAGTATTATATACTTCCAGCGACAGGGTGGTAGTAGCTCTTGCCGGCCCTCCCTGGACCATGGTCCAGGGAAGGTCGAAGTGCTGCAGATTACCCACAAGCCCCATTGCAAGAATCAGATAAATAATATTTTTCATGGAAGGAACTACGATTTTTGTAAAACACTTCCAGTTCCCGGCTCCATCGATGCGGGCTGCCTCAATCTGATCCAGCTCCACACCCTGCAGTCCGCCCAGTAAAAATGCCATATACCAGGGTAGCATTTGCCATGTTCTGGCAATTACCACACATATTAGTGCTGTTGAAGTTTGCCCCAGCCATGCTGTGTTTCCTTCTCCGCCCAGCATTTTTATGATCCCGTTCAAAACGCCATATTGTCCGTTAAATATCCAGCTCCACAAAAAGCCGATTGCTGTTCCCGGAATGATCCAGTTTACCAGTGTAACACCCCTGAGAAATTCCGAACCTTTGAAGCCCTGATTCAGCAGCAGCGCCCAGATCAATCCCAAAATAAAGGGCAATGCTGTCGAAGCAAGTACAAAAGCTGCAGTGGTGCCGACTGTTTTCAAAAAGTACGGATCATTAAATACGTCCCTGTAATTATTGAGACCAATATAATCCCAATCCGGCATCAGCATTGATTTATCAGTAAACGACATTCTGATTGCATCTACAAACGGAAACAGTATTACGGCAATGAATATAGCCAGTCCCGGAATGATCAGCAGAATACCGACCTGGGTATCTGTCAATCCCTTTCGTCTTTCTCCCATAATGAACACCTCACATAACAGTTCAGTCAAGTCCGTTTAATTTGCAGAGCCAATTCTTGCCGCTGCATCATCCAGAGCCTCCTGGGATGTCTTCTGTCCCAGCAGAGCGAACTGAATCTCCTCTGTTAAAATTGTCTTAATTTCGTTTGCATTTGTCATTCTTGCAGTTTCTTCCAGTCTTGCAGTAGCGGTTGATTCAATGAAACTGTTGATATAAGGGTCATTTTTTACAGTATCCGTATTTGCCGCTGATTTTGTTACAGGAGGCATACCGCCGTTGATAAAGTAATCCAGTGCAATCTCATCGCTGTTCAGAACTTTTGCCAGCTCTGCTGCCTGCTCTTTATACTCTGAGTTTTTATATACAACCAGCATTCCGCCCCACTGTACTGCCTGCGGCTTGTCACCTTCATTTTTCACTGGACGAAGCATGGCCGCACATACATTTACTACATCATCCGGCGCTACGCCGTTTGAGATCACCTGGCTTTTTGCCACAACGGCATCATCATAAAAAGCAACCTTTCCCTGTGCGAACATCTGGCGCGCTTCGCTTCTGCCCACATCCATCGTCACATAGCCTTTGTTCAGCATATCGCAGTACCAGTCAAGCGCTTTTACGCCGGCTTCATTATTGATGATTGTGTTTCCGTCCTCGTCCCAGATACCGCCGCCGAAGGTCCATGCCCACGGGACGAAATCCGCACCGCAGGTTACATCCTTTGTGCTAAGGGCATAAGGTATAATTTCAGAATCATAAGCCTTAATATCTGCCATACACTGTTCGAACTCATCCAATGTTACAGGCGGCTCATCCCAGCCTGCCGCGGAAAGGATTTCGGGATTATAAACCATGGTGATAGCGGCCATTGTCCAGGGCATGCCATACTGCTTGCCATCGATATTTCCTACTTCCAGGTAAGATTCTTCAAAAGTGTCTTTCATAAAGTCCTCACCTACGATATCGTTCCAGTCGGCCAGTACATTTGCCTGTACCAGTGTATTGAAAATGCTAATGTCTGCCTGGGAAATATCAAGCTGTTCACCGCCCTGACAGCGGATCAGAAGCTGCTGTGCCGCATCTGCCCAGGTAAAGCCTACCCATGTCACTTCATCACCGGTCTGCTCACGGTAAGCATTCATCATTCTTTCAAAAATCGGTTTCGATGCCTCTTCTTCTCCTGACCATCCTGCCCAGACGATATTGGTCTGTTCTTCTGCCTGCACGGTTGCTCCTCCAAACAGAGCTGTTCCCATCATTACCACGCCAAGACCCAGTGTTGCCATACGTTCCTTTTTCATTACTTTGTTCCTCCTTTTCATACATTCATTTTATTTTTGTAAACACTTATCTGGTACAGATGTGCCCTGTTATTACCCCATGTCTGATTTACGGTAACTCTCAGCTTTTGCGCCAGAATTTCCTTCTCAAACCCCAGAACAATCATCCTCTGCCAGTTGTTACTTACTTCAGCGAGCTTTTTCCACTGCCCATCTTCAAAAATATCGATAGAAAACGCTCTTATTAGTTGCGGCGGCATTGTGCTCCGCAACGCAAATTTGTGGCTTTCATCCCACCTCTGCCCGCAGCTGGAAGGTATTTCCTGAGACAGATCCGGTTCAAGATAAAATCTCAATTCCCGAAATGTAACCGGTTTTGCCCATTCTAGTAAAATCCAGGGTTTATTTTCTTCTGCGGAGCACCACAAATTCGTATGTTGATACGGTCTCGTATAACCGTTTATTACCTGTGCCGGTGAATAAATATCCTCCGCCGCCCATCTGATACAGGGATGGAGATATTCAGGCGAATCCTTTTTACCACACAGGATTCCCGGATTTTCTGTTTTGTTCAGTCGTAGTTCCGCTAGATCATGATTTTTTAGGAAAATAGTGCAATATTGCTTTTTAGCCTCTTCAGGAAGCTCTATCTTTACCCACTGTTCTCCGGGCTCCAATTCCCAGATTTCTTCTTTCACTTTTTTGCCAGGTCTCAGCCGGTTGGGCAGATCCGCGCAATAGTATTCCGCATTTAATCTGATCAAAGCATTTTCGCTGCAATTTTTCATTCTTACCATAAGTGGCGGACCATCCGATGCCGGTACCGTAAGAAATACATCGTCTTTTAGCGGAAGGCTTTCCACTGACGCATCCTCCGTCACTCTCCACTGGGAACTTGCCGTAATTCTGGCCTCTGATGCAAGATCTTGTTCATAGCTGCGACGTTTTCCGGGAATAAACATATCTTCCCTCAAAAGTGTCTGAAGAATCTCTTCTTTTTCTTGTTTCTCCAGCGTAGCCGGTTCTTTATTCACCGCCAGGCACTTCCATGCCAGCGTTGCCGCTGCCTGCCCTGACAGTGCGCACGTATTCATAATTCTGGATGAGGAAAATGCTTCCTGTTCCGTACCGATACATCTTCCTGCAAACAAAAGATTCTTTACTTTCTTATTATATAAACAGCGCAGCGGTATGGTATAAATATTTACCGGTATCTGAGTACAGTTTTTTTCCTTGCTGTTTAATCCGCCAGCCGGATGAAAATCCATATACCAGCCGCCATAAAAAGCTCCGTCTTCAAAATGCCTGTTTTCCAGGATATCTTCCCCCCGCAGCATATACTCTGTTATCATCCTTCTGGATTCTCTTTTTCCCGGAATATTTCCGATCCATTCCAGTGTACAATTTTTTGCGTCCGGATATTTTCCGCTGTTTTTAATATAATTCCAGATTCCAAGTACTAATTTTTTCAGCTCAATTGTGATTTCCTGGGAATCTGTTATGGTATTTCGAAGACCGCCGTATTCAAACCACCAGCAATCACTGGCTGTCTGTTTTTCGCTGATGATTCTGCCGCCCTGGTTTACCAGAGATTCAATGTACTCCATATCATATGCATAGGCCGGTGCAATAAAGGGGACGGGTTCTCCGGTATCTTTCACATAATAGAGTATGGAACTGCTTAATAATTCCCTGGTTTTCTCCTTCGTCGCGCCAGAATATTCTTCATTTCCTACCTGATAGGGTACCTGTGTCTGTGCTCCCAGCAGTCCGTCTCCGGTGGCATCAATATACATTCTACCTTCCAGCGTATATTTGATTTCGCTGCCCTGCTGTACCCCGTATATCCGCTGAATGACTCCATCGCTGCATTCTGCCTGATCAATGTTCGTATTCAGCAGTACCATAAGATTTTTTTGCCCTAACACCGCATCTAAAAGAACTTCATCCCAAAATACCGGGTTAAATTGCGGATTTGTATACAAATTTCTCATTTTCAGAATACCGAGGATACCCATTTCTTCTCCAAACAGGTTTCCCGCCCCTGTGGCTCCCCGGGTCCATACCCTTATCTCACTGCTGGAATTTCCACCCAGTACCGGACGATTGTGAACCAGTACCGTATCTACTCCAAGCCTTGCTGCTGACAACGCTGCACATACTCCTGCAGGTCCGCCGCCCACCACTATAAGAGATGCCTTTACATTTATTTTTTTCATGGTTTTCCCTCATTCAAAACTATTAGCAGATTTATCCAGCATTTTTGATGTTTCTCTCGACTCTCTGTTCAATATTCTCTGCTTTTTCCTCGATTTATTATAGATAATAACAATTTTTTTCCCTGTTTTCCTT
>DKTR01000018.1 GCA_002473385.1 Lachnospiraceae bacterium UBA7225 | reverse complement strand
TTTAAACATCGACATTCCCAGCCTACTGCATGCTCTGCATGCATGGCTGCTTCTGTCGATGTTTAAGCACGGCTCATTGCTTTCGCGTAAAAAAAGACTTTTACTGCAATTTCTTACAGTAAAAGTCTCGCTGTTTCAATCCTTGACGAATAACATCCGTTATTGTATTGACGACCAAAGATACATAGAACCTATGCCGCTACTCCCTTTTATACTATCTTTATACCCCGGCAATGCAGAAATGTCAACCGCAAAATAAATTTTATTTGCATGAATCATCCATATCTGCCAGAAGCAGGTTGCGGATTTTTCTGGTCATGGTGATGGTTCCGGCATCTTTTTTCTGCTGCATCAGCAGCATACACATATTTTCCTTCGGGAAATTTGCAAAATAACAGCCAAGCCAGCCATCCCAGCCATACTCTCCCTCGCACGCCAGCCCGGATGCCATCTGCGGATATTCCATAATACGCATAAGATGCGAATAGGTAAAGCCTTCCAGCCCAACCCAGTTCCGGTATGCCGCCTGCTGCGGCCTCGTCAGTTTTCCGGTCGTGAGATAGCGGACCGTCTGCGGCGCAAGAATCTGTCTGCCGCCAAGTCTGCCTCCGTTTAACAGCATCTGTGCAAATCTGGCATAGTCATCAATGGTCGATACGAGCCCGGCACCGCCTGCCTCATATGCCGGACGCCGGTCTGTCCGGTTCGGCACCGCCAGATGACTGTCCGTATAAAGTCCCATTTTTCCTTCTCCCAATGTCTCATAAACAGAGGCGAGACGTGCCCGCTTCTCTTCGGGCACCCAGAAATCCGTATCCCTCATCTGCAATGGCTCGAATAAATTCTCTTTTAGAAAATCGCCAAACCGGACGCCGGAAATCTGCTCAATCACTGCTCCAAGAACATCCGCCGACAGACCGTAGCGCCATGAGGAATCCGGCTCAAATGCCAGCGGAAGCGTCCCAATATGGTTCGCGAACTCCACTGTCGTCACTTCCCGCT
Source organism: Lachnospiraceae bacterium UBA7225 (assembly GCA_002473385.1). Classification (GTDB taxonomy): domain Bacteria; phylum Bacillota; class Clostridia; order Lachnospirales; family Lachnospiraceae; genus Marvinbryantia. The sequence goes on along the minus strand of DKTR01000018.1, from coordinate 2,877 downwards.
CTGTATAAAGGCGCTGCGTGCATTCTTCGACATATGCCCCTGTCAGCCTTCCTGCCACCGTCTCCTCATCTCCATAAGTAAGCCCGGAGGTCATATTCAGGAGGTGCAGCACAGTCATCTGCACACTCGCCGGTTCTATTTTTCCGTTTTTCTCAACTGTCAGATGCCGGAAGCCCGGTAGAATTTCCGCCACCGGCTGCGCAGGATCAAGCTTTCCGCGCTCCATCAGAATCATTGCCGCAGCTGCCGTAACCGGCTTTGTCATAGAATACAGCCGGAATATTGTATTTCTTCTTATCGGCTCTTTGCGTTCAAGATCGGCATAGCCCTGCTCATCATAAAAAATTTCTGCCCCATCCCTTAAAATCAGCAGATTTACGCCCGCTGTCGTTCCCTGCGCAATTGCCTCTGCAACAGTTTCTTTTATCCTCTGCTTTGTAATCTCTTTCATCATGTTTTATATCTCCTCTTATGCACCAAGGCACCGGGTCGATAACCCGGTGCCGCGATCCATCCTATAAACTGTAACTTATTTCCGCAGGAGCCTTTCCGGTCAGCTCGCGGCTGCGCGCATCTGGCTGACTGATGCCCGCATAGAACGTGAAATGTGTTCCGTCCATGCGGCGTACCCCCTCGTCATCTACTACCGTAAATGCGCGCGCAGGCACCGGCATTTCCACCGTCACCGTTTCGCCCGCCTGCAGATGAATACGTCCAAAGGCTGCCAACGCCGGATTGGGAACTGCATGTATACTGTCCGTACACTTTATGTAAACCTGAAGCACTTCATCCGTGCCGACAGCCCCGGCATTTTCCGCCGTAACTTCCAGCACCATGCCTTCCGCCGCTGAACCGCTTTTAATCTTTGCATCTGTCACACGTACATCTCCATACGTCAGTCCATATCCAAACGGATACTGCGCCGCACGCTCCATATAACGATAGGTTCTGCCTTTCATGGAATAATCCTCAAATGCAGGCAGTTCCTCCACCGTCTCATAAAACGTTACCGGAAGCTTGCCGGAAGGTGATACCTCCCCGAACAGCAGCTTTGCTGCTGCTCTTCCGCCCCGGCATCCCGGATACCAGAGCTGCAGAATTGCGTCAAAATGCCCTATCGCATAACTCATGTCCATATCGCTGCCGCTCATCATGCAGAGCACAACCGGCTTTCCTGTCTCTGCCACTGCTTCCATCAGATCACGCTGCGCCTGCGGGAGCAGAAGATTCTCTTTGTCTCCGGAAGCATAGCTGTTTCCGGTATCTCCCTCTTCACCCTCCAGTGTCTCATCCAGTCCCAGGCAGAGAATCACTACATCGCTGTTTTCCGCCACGATCCGTGCCTCTGCCAGACGGTCGCCCGCACAGGCAAGCTTCTCCGTGCGGTCCTGTGCCAGCGCACAGCCGACGCTCGTCAGCACGCGCACTTCCTCGCCAAGGTAATCCTGCAGCCCCTGCTGAACCGTCTCATAGCGCGATGCCGTTCCATGATAATTACCGGCCAGCGCCGCCCGGCTGTCGGCATTCGGACCAATCACACCCACCGTCTTTATCTGCTCCTTTTTCAATGGCAGAAGCCCATTGTTTTTCAAAAGCACCGCACTCTCCAGCGCTGCCTTCTCCGCCAGCGCCAAGTGCTCCTTTGATTCTACCTCTGTATAGGGAATTTTATCATACTCGCTGCCATCAAAAAGACCCAGCAGAAAGCGCGTTGTAAATAGCCGCACTGCCGCTTCCGTAATGGTCTCCTCTGAAACAAGCCCATCCTGATAAGCGTGCAGAATATGCAGATACGTATTTCCGCAGTTTAAATCGCAGCCGTTGTTGATCGCCATTGCCGCAGATTCCTTCGCTGTTGATGTCACCATGTGGTGCTCATGGAAGTCACGGATTGCCCAGCAGTCTGAAACAAAATGTCCTTCAAATCCCCAATCTTCCCGGAGAATCTTCTGTAAACTCTTACTTGCGCAGCACGGCTCGCCGTTTGTGCGGTTGTAGGCGCCCATCACAGATTCCACATCTGCTTCCTTCACCAGCGCTTCAAATGCCGGCAGATATGTCTCTTCCATATCCTTGGCCGTCGCCCTGGCATTAAACTCATGGCGGATCGCCTCCGGTCCGGAATGTACTGCAAAGTGTTTTGCGCACGCTGCCGCCTTCATCGTTTCACCCCCGCCCTGCAGTCCTTTTACAAATGCAACTCCAAGACGGCTGGTGAGACAGGGATCTTCTCCATAAGTCTCATGTCCGCGTCCCCACCGCGGATCGCGGAAAATATTGACATTCGGCGACCAGAAGGTCAGCCCCTTGTAAATATCGCGGTCCTCCTGTGCTGCATAGGCATTGTATTTTGCGCGACCTTCCGTCGCAATCGCATCGGCAATCTCGCCCAGCAGCATATCATCAAATGTCGCTCCAAGCCCGATCGCCTGCGGAAATACGGTTGCCTGACCGGCTCTCGCCACGCCGTGAAGTGCTTCATTCCACCAGTTGTACGCCGGTACTCCAAGTCTCTTAATTGCCGGGGCATCATAGCGCAGCTGGCTTGCCTTCTCCTCAACTGTCATCTGTGCGACCAGCGCTTCTGCCCGTTTTCTTGCATCTTCTCTTTTCATATTATCCCGATTAATTCCTTTCTCCTATTTGTCTGTTTTTTTGCATCCTGCCTGTGAAATGTATCATACCAATTCTGCTCCTCTTTTGCAAGCAAATCCTTGCAAAAGCCTCCGTCCCGGAACTGCTCCTGTTCATTACCCGTTCCCCTTTCACAATTTTCCGCAATTATTTGTATGACCTTTTCCGTTTTCTGTGCTATACTCTGTATACCATGATGTCGGGGTCAAAAGCTTTTGTCCCCAACTATGATACGGATTTCTC